>JBAWDI010000403.1:0-6771 GCA_049590695.1 Bryobacteraceae bacterium | reverse complement strand
CGGCCGCTCTCGCCCACCGGCCGCCTCAGCGGCCACATCATGCAGGGCCACGTCGATGCTACTGGCGAGTTTCTCTCGCTCGAGGCGCTGGGCGATGACAACTGGTGGCTGCGAATCCGCGTGCCGCCGGAGCTGGACCCGTTTCTGGTTTACAAGGGCTCCATCGCCATTGACGGCATCAGCCTGACCATCGCCGCTCTCGAGGGCGATGTGCTTTCCGCGACCATTATTCCGCACACCTGGCGCAACACCACCCTGGGCGGCTACCGGCCCGGCGCGCGCGTCAACCTGGAGTGCGACATCCTCGCCAAGCACGTCGAGAAGCTCTTGCGCAAGCTGAATGTCAAGCCCGCGCTTACGGTCGAAAAGCTGCGCGAAAACGGCTACTGATGTGGGGCAGATTGGCAATCTGCGGCCGAGTGGCAATCGGCCTGCCCGTCGCCTCTTCACCGTTTCTATTGTCCCGGCGGCCTCTGCTGCCCCGTAGGCCGCGGCGCCTCGCCCGCCGGCCTGCCACCGCTGCCGCCCGGGAACCCTTCGTTGCTTACCGGGTACTTGGGCTCGACCGTCTTCTGAAACTGCGGCTCCAGCGGCATCAGCTTGAACCCCACCAGCAGCGATGCGTCACCGTACCAGAACTGCTGGTGAGAGAGATTCCAGAAACCGGAGCGGGTCTTGGCATCCGCCCCATCGAACTCGATAATGCCGAGTCCCATGCCGATGAGCTTGTTCTCAGTGAGCTGGGTTTCCAGCGCGCGCCACGGGCCTTCACAGCCGGAATAGTCGAAGGGGGTGATGTAGAACTCCAGCACCAGCTTGCCGGATTCGCCGGGCTTGAAGCTGTAGTTGTAGGCGTGCTCGGAATAGGGCGCATCGACGCCGTACTGCGGGCAGCCCCACTCCATCGCCCAGTTCTTGTTGGGACCCGGCGGCGTGAAAATGTGATAGTTCTGCGCCGTCACGCCGTGGGTCTGCCGCGAAGCCGTCTCGCGGTCGATGCGGGGGTCGAGAACCGACGCCGCCTGCCCCACCAGCTCCGGAGTGTAGATCTCCCGATGGTACTGGTCGATCAGCGGGCCGCCGGAAAGATCGCCGTCCACGACCACTTCGAAAATGTCGTTGTGCAATCCCGGCAACGAGAAATCCCAGTAGCCTTTGTACGCCTCGTAGAGAAAATACAAGCGGTTCTCGCCCTTCACCCACCCGACCTTGATCTTCACATCCAACTTCTTCGGATCGTGGTTCATGCCATGGCCCTGTTCAGTGTCCATGAACTCGCTCATGGTGATGGCATAGCTGTCCGGCACGATATTCCAGTCGTCCGGATTCCCGTCGATGCGCGGTTTCATGCTGGCGGGGAATTGAAACACCTTGAACGTCACATCCTGCCGCTCGAGCGCGGTGGCGGGGATTGACAGGAGCGCCACAAAGAGGGCGCCTATGGGTCTGCGTAGTGTCATGTATCCTCAATACCACAAATCTGCGGCACGCGCTCATCCGCGGCGGGCCTGGCCGGAACCCATTTCCACAGCGCCTCGAAGAGGAATTCCGTCTTGATCGGCTTGCCGATGTGGTCGTCCATGCCCGCCTCCAGGCACTGCTCGCGGCTACCCGCCATCACCTCCGCGGTCATCGCCACAATCCCAACGTGGCGGTTCGGGCCTTCCTTGCGGCGAATTTCCCGCGCTGCGGCGTAACCGTCCATTTCCGGCATCTGGCAATCCATGAAGATCAGGTCGTACGGCACCAGGCCGAACATATCCACCGCCTCCCGGCCGTTCGCCGCCAGGTCCGGGCGCATGCCAAGCTTTTCGAGCATACGCACGGCCACCTTCTGGTTCACGATATTGTCCTCGGCCACCAGCACCCGCACCGGCAGGCCGCCGAAGCGAACCGACAGCGCGCGGCGCATCTCTTCGAGTGGGCTACCCGTGGCGCCGTGACCCGTAACCACAGTCTGGTGCTTCTTCGACCACGCCGTGGAGAGGGTGTTGAACAACTGCGACTGCCTCACTGGTTTGACCAGCGATGCGTCAACCGTGCCGCTTTCTTTCTGCCGGACCTCGATCCATTGACTGACGGAAGTCAGCAGCACGATCACGGTTTCGCGAATGCCCGCATCCGCCCGGATGGCGCGCGCCAAGGCGGCGCCGTCCATGCCCGGCATCTGGTAGTCGAGAATCGCGAAATGGTAGGGATCCCCGCCGGCCTGCGCCTCCCGAAGCGCCCGGAGCGCCTCCTCGCCCGTGGCAAAGCTGCCGTTGCGCATTCCCCAACTGGCGATCTGCTCGTGCAGCACGCGTCGATTCACTTCGCTATCGTCCACGATGAGGGCGCGCAGATCGCGCAACTCCTCCATCGGCACTGGCGCCGCGTGCGGGTTGGTATCGAGCGCCAAAGGCAGGGTGAACGAGAATGTGGAGCCCTCCCCAGGCCGGCTGGTGGCGGCGATGGAGCCTCCCATGAGATTCACGAGCTGTTTCGTGATCGCGAGGCCCAAACCGGTGCCGCCGTACTTCCTGGTGGTGGAGCTATCCGCCTGGCTGAACTTCTCGAAGACCCACTCGAGCTTTTCGGGGGGAATGCCGGGCCCCGTGTCGTGCACCGAGATCCGCATCACGGCCCGCGCCGCGTCCCGCGATTCGCATGCCACCTCGATCGCGATACTCCCGCTGGGCGTGAACTTGATGGCGTTGCCCACCAGGTTGGTCATCACCTGGCGAATCCGTCCCGAATCTCCCACAAAGTGCCGGGGAAGTTCCGGGGGGTATTGCAGCACCAGTTCCAGCTTCCGGTCCTCGATTTTCGGCGCCAGCATCTCGTTCACATCTTCGATCGTCAGGCGCAGGTCGAACGCGCAGGCCTCGATGGCGAGTTTGCCCGCTTCGACCTTGGAAAAGTCCAGGATGTCGTTGATGACCGTGAGCAGCGCCTCCCCCGAACGGCGAACCGTGTCCGCATACTCGCGTTGCTCGGCGGTCAATTCCGTGTCCAGCAGCAGGCCGGTCATGCCGATCACTCCATTCATCGGGGTGCGGATCTCATGGCTCATGTTGGCCAGGAATTCGGTCTTGTGGCGGCTGGCGGCTTCCGCCTGTTCCTTGGCGGAATGCAGTTGCACAATCAGGCTGCCGCGGCGTTGGTACTGGGTAATGGCGATCCAGGCGAGAATGAAGATGGCTGCCAACGCCACCCCGACCAACGCCAGGAACCCGAACTGCCGGTACCACACCAGGGGCACGGCGAAATCGAGCGACTGGCCGGCCGGGTCGATATGGCCGCTGCGATCCATGGCGCGCACCTCGAAGCGGTGCTTCCCGGCGCGGAGGCGATGGTAGGTTGCCGTATCTCTGGCCTCGAAGGGCGACCACATCCCTCCATCCAGGCGATATGAAAAGAGCAGGCGCTCGGAGGGGGTCTGGTTCCATTTGTCGATGCCGCTGAACGCGATTCGCGCCTCGCCCGAGGGCGAGACTTCGTGCAGGTTGGTCGCCGCATCGAGAATCGTGTGCGGAACATCGGTTTCCGTCTCCGGATGATAAAGGGCCAATCCGTGCGCCGTTCCCGCCCACAAACGCCCCTGGCTGTCCTGGAAGACGGTGTAGGCAATCACCGTGGGCAGGCCCTCTTCGGCCTGATTGGCAATCCAGCTCCCGTCTTTAAAGCGGTGAACCCCCGTGGCGGAAGCCACCCACAGAGCGCCGTCGCGCGTGATGGCCAAGTGCCGGACCCGATCCAGGCCATCGCGCATCGCGGTCCAGGACTTGCCGTCGTATTTCAAGAGCCGGTCCCGGGCGCCGGCCACGAGTTCGCCCGTGGGCAGGCTGCCCAAAACGAAGACGCCGGCTTCCGTGTAGCCGTTGCCGGGCTGGAACGGATTCGACAACTGGCCGTCCCGATAGTAGAGGCCGCCCCCGGCGGGACCACCCAGCCAGAGCTCTCCCTGGCCTCTTTCCAGCACACATCGCAGACTCGAGCCCTGCCATTCGCGGCCCAGTTCCAGGACCTTCCGGAAACTCGCGCCATCGTAGATCTCGAGCCGAAACCCGGGTACGCCTTTTGCCTCGCTGGCCACCCAGGCCCCACCCTCCGGACGCTGTTGGATGAGCGTGATCACCCGGCCTTCGGGGTGCGCGAACTCAGTGAACCGGCCGCTCTTCGAATCCATCGCCAGGACCGCATCCGAGCCGTCATCCCCGCGCCCCACCTTGACCAGAACCCTGCCGTCGGGAAGCGGCACCAGGCTCCTGGTCTCCAACGTATGGGTGCGGAAACCGGCGGGCAAGGCGTGGCGCGTCCACGTGTCGCCCTCCAGTTCCAGCACGTAGTAGGTGGCGCTCATCCATAGCCGCCCCTGGCGATCTTCCGCGATGGCGTGAACCGGCAGGTCCAAATCGCCCACGCCGTCCGGTGGCCGCCACAAAGGCGGCGTGTAGCGCGTGAGGCCTTCCGAGGTCGCCACCCAGAACGCTTTGCCTTCCTCGGGATAAACATCGAAGATGTTGCCGCTGAGAACTCCGGTCCTTTCCACCGGGTACTTGCGTCCTCCCCGCAGCCGGAACATCGCCGCCCCTTCCACGATCCAGACGCTGCCATCGCCGCCGCGCCAGCCAAGCAGATTGTCCGCTTCAGCCGCGTACACCGATTGCAGTCCGGTTCCCGACCAGCGCACGATGACACGCCGCTTGTCGCTGGTGGATACTCCCTGCGCGAACAACTCTCCGGTTCCCGGCAACGGATGATCGAAGTGGGTGAGGCGGCTGGCGTCGGCGTTGACTTCGACCCACTCGAAAGCACCGCCGTCGGGCGAAATATGCAGTTTCGCCAACCCGTGTTCGCCGGTAATGTACAATTCGCCCGCGGAGCCCGGGCACATGGTCAGGAAAGGGGCAATCCTGGAATTCCGCGCCGTGCGGATGTCGCGCAGGCGCCGCTGATCCGGGTCGAACTCCCGAAGGCCGTCTTCCAGCAGCACCATCACGCGCCGTCCCGCCGGCACCGCCGCCAGCACCTGGCGACCCGCGGGCGGCGTGTACCGCACCGTCCATTTTCCGTCGCGATACTCCAGGAGCGCGTCCAGGGATGTGGTCCATAGCGCACCGTTGGCGCCGGCGTACACCCTCTTGGTGGAGGGAAAGTCGACTTGCGCGCTGCCGCGAGGGTCCGGTATGCGCGTGACACTGTAACCGTCCAGCACGCTCATGGAGAGCACCGAGCCGTGGCGGACGTAGGCGCTCCCTCCCGGCGTCATGCTCACGGCATACGAATAGGTCTCCGCCAGGCCGTCGCGCACACCCCAGGAGCGCCACAAGAACCGGTCATCGGCATGGAGTATTCCAGCCCCGGCCCAAAGGCCCGTGAAAGCGAGAATCATCCCGATTTGTATGCGCTTCTTCATTGCGGTAAGCCGCTCTGGACCGTCATCTCCCCCTCGAAGCTTCGCGCGGCCGTTTGCGCCTCACGCTGCACAATCCACTAATCGGCGGATTCTCCGCTCCCGATTAGGGTGAGCGCCCGAACAGATCCGGTGGTGCCAATGCCAGGGTAGACTCCGTCCGCCGAGGATTGCAACGTACCCGTTTGGGAACACGAAGAGTACGACTCTTGTAAACTCTCCGGCCAGGTCAGGACTTCAATTCGGCGACAATCTCCGCCGCCAGGGCGCGGGCCTGCTCCAGTGCGCCGGGCTCCAGGCTGATGGCGCCCACGCGCGCGTGACCGCCGCCGCCGTAGCGCTCGCAAATGGTCGCGAGATTGTGCGCCGGCTCTGCCGGAGCCCATGGGTTCGAGCCCACCGATATCTTGGTGCGGAAGGCGGATGGGCTCACCGACACCGTATACGTCGAGGCCGGAAACAGGTAGTACGGGATGAACTTGTTGTAGCCCTCCATCTCGTAGCCGGCCAGATCGAAATAAACCACGCCGTCTTCCTCCCGCGCACGGTTCTTGATGATCTCGATCGAATCCAGGTGGCGCCGGTACAGCGGCGCAAACAGCGCCTGGACTTCCGGTTCGGCGATGATTTCCGGGAGTTGGCGAAACTGCATCCAGCCGATGATCTTCCGCACGATATCGGATTCCTTGGCCGCTTCGATCACCAGCGTCAGCTTCATGGCCGGCTCACCCATCTCGACGGCCGTCCTGGCGTCCGGATACTGCGCTCCGTCGATCGTCACCGACCAGCGCACCAAGTCCGCGAGGTCCGGCGCGTGAAAGCCAAAGCGCTCGGCGGCCACTGCGCAAATAAACGCCGTGCACGACTTGTAGCTGGGGTCGTAGAGCTTGCGCCCGCTGGTATCGCGGCGAAAGTGCTCCGCGTCCTCCGGGGTGAGGAACGCGCTCTGGTGGTGGTCGAACCACCACGTGAGACGCGGATCGCTCGAATACTTGAAGTCCACAATGGCGTTCTCGTCGCCGTCGAACAGCGCCGGATCGAAGGCTTGGGACGCCCGGTGCGCCATCCCCGTGTAACGAAACTCCGCGTCCGGGTGAACCGCGCCCGCGATAAAGCGGCTGAAGAAGGCAGCCGAGGCCGCCCCATCAAAACAGTGATCGTGGTACAGCACGCGTTCGAGCATGTGCAAACTGTGGAAAACCTATCAGCTTGCCTGAACTCGCGGAAAAATGCAACTGGTGGTTGCGCCGGTGTCAAGCCTCGATAGAAATGTCCCCCGTAGCGCCTCGATAGAAATGTCCCCTTTTGTGACCGCTGAGGATCCGGGGGTTGCCTTTGCATTTGCCCCCTTTCCCTTATCTAAGTGAGTTGTTCGG
>JBAWDI010000402.1:0-5230 GCA_049590695.1 Bryobacteraceae bacterium | reverse complement strand
GGTTTCCGCCATCCAGCCAGAACGTGTCCTGGGCGTCGCGCGCGGGGTGATCGGCCGGAATGTTCAAAGCGTCGAAGTTGTGATGTTCGGTCTCGACTTCGGGCCCATCCAGCACCGTGAAGCCCAGCGAGACGAACAGCTCCTCGAGTTCGCGCTGTATGCGCGTGATGGGGTGCAGATGCCCGCGCCGCGGACCGGGAGCGGGCAGGGTGAGGTCAATCCATTCGGCATCGAGGCGGACGCGGAGAGCCGCTTCGGCGAAATGCCGCTTCTTCAATTCCAGCGCCTCTTCGAGCTTCTGCTTGGCGCTGTTGAGCAGTTTGCCGATGCGCGCGCGCTCTTCGGGCGCGAGTTTCCCCATCTCCTTGCTGATTTGCGCCAGCGCGCCTTTGCGCCCCAGCGCCTCCACGCGAACGGCCTCCAGCTCCTCGGGCGAGCATGCGGATGCGACTCGCGCGAGGGAACGGGATTCCAGTTCCTGTATAGACTGATCGGCCATGATTGCGGAGTTTTCCATTGTAGCAAGCGGGGCGGGATGGCATCCCGACCCGGCGTGGCCGGAACCAAAAATGCATATCCTGGCTGGACACTGAAGTCCATGTGTCCGTGGCCGCCAAAAGCGACGGACCAGTGTTGGGCTCCATCGGAACTCCAGGATGCAGCCTCTTTGAGGTTGGACTCCAGTCGGACTCCGGCGACTCACCGCTTTCCGCTTGACGTATGCACAACATGTGCGTACACTAAGGTCGTGGGCTTCGAGTGGGACGAAGAGAACAAAGCTGGGATCAACTTTCGCAAGCACGGTGTCCGGATGCCCGAGGCGATTCCTGTCTTTGATGATCCGCACGCCATCACGATCACGGATGATGAATCCGGCCCGGACGAGCAGCGATTCGTTACGCTCGGCACGGGTGCGGCGGGCCGTTTGCTTGTGGTTGTCTACGCATGGCGTGGCGAGAACATTCGGATTATTTCCGTTCGTCCTGCCGAAGCCCACGAGCGCGAGGAGTACGAGGCAGAACGATGAAAGATCGATACGATTTCAGTAAGGGTAAGAGGGGCAGAGTTGTTCCGCCGGAACCCGAGCCCGAGGGCAAGACCCGGATCACCATTCGGCTCAACAAAGATATTGTGGATCGCTTCTTCGCCATGGCAGAGGAATCGGGTGGCGCGACCGGCTATCAGACCCTCATCAATGCAGCGCTTCGGGAGTACCTGGACGGAAAGGCGCCAAGATTCGAAGATGCGCTCCGACGCATCATTCGTGAGGAACTGAAGTCGAGCGCGGCGTAAACCTCCCCTCTTTGAGGTCTACCTTCCGATGTAGGAAGGCTTTCCTGAGCGTGCCAGATTGGCCCGCTTCTCTTCCTTCCGCTGCATGGCCTACGGAAACCGGTTCGAGTGATGGCTGTAAGCTATTGAAAATGTGGTGGCCAGGGACGGAATTGAACCGCCGACGCCAGCCTTTTCAGGGCTGGACGCAACCAAACGCAAGCCATTGATCTGCTTCGTGTTAGGCGGAATCACCCCCCACTTTTACCCCTGTTTATTGGAACAGGTTTGGAACACCCATTCTTCAGCAAATCGTACCGATCACAGGCGACCGAGACGATCCACGGCGGTTGCCGAACGCGCCGCCAAACCACGAGAATCAGCCCAGTCAACCTCCCACAACGCATACCCCACAGACGGCGATGCCAGTCTTCGAGTAGCCGCCCTCCCACAGCTCGGGTACCCTTCTTAACTGAGAGGCGTTCCGGACGCTCTTTGCAAGTGGCTCGTCAGCCGACCGCTGGTGGTTGGGCAACTTCCCGGATCGGGGCGCGCCGCCGGACCAGATCGGCAAGTCGCGCGTTAGACGGCCAAGCGGCAAGTTTCCGACAAGCCCACTTTCCTGGCACGACTCTGTCCGAGATGACAATCCGTTCCCGTTCCTCCTCAGCCAATTCTACGGGATGTCCAACTGCCGCGGATGCTCGCCCCGACTGCGCCCGACACACGCCATTTCCAGACGCGACCATTCGGCCCGGACCACAAGTAATGCCGCACCGGGGCGGCAAACGCCCGCAATATCCAGACTGCTGCGTATCGGGGTGCGGTAGCTACTGCTTTCCAGCGCCCAGAGCACCCGGACGGCACTGAGTGCAAATGCCGTAACCGCTAGCGTTGCCAATGATGCTGGCGCAGCGGCCGGTGATGCTGGCCAGTTCGCCAGCGCTCAGAGTTGCCGGGAAGAACCGGTGTTCCACAACGTAATATGTGGTTCCCACTGCCTGCGGGGTGGTGCCGTAGGCAACCAGTCCGGGTACGATGGGGAAGGCGGCCGTTCCCGCTAAGCCGGCGGAGTTGGTGCAGCTAGTCGCTGTGCCTGTAGGTCCAGCCAGCGTGTTGAGCAGCTTGATCGTGACCGAGGTCGGAACAACGCCGGTCTGAGTCTTGATCGTGAGGTTAGAGCTAACCCCCAGGTTCATGACCTGATCTGGTGTGAGCAGGCAAGAGCAGCACGCGATCAGCTCCTCACCCAGGTCAAAAGCGTATACGTTGACGCAGGTATTTCCCGCAGCGCCGCCGAATCCGGGACCCAGAAGAGGATCTCCATTGGCGCCGGTGTTGATCATGTTGATAAGCGATTCACCCGCCGACGGATTGGCCGCATACGAGACCTGGAACGCGGCATCGAACGATGCGCTCGCCGTCAGCGTCCGCGAGACCGTGCCCTGGCTGTTCTGGATTTGGAGAGTCATAGGCGTAGCGGCCAAATTCGTCCAGTCGGCGGGAGTGAAGGTGTCTATTTCGTTCGCCCCAATGCTTAAACCGGTGAGCACGGTTTGGCTCGCCCCAGTTCCAACCTGATCCAGCATCAAATCAAAAGACTTCGCCCCCCCCTGGTTGCTTATCTGGAAGGCTCCATTAAGGAGGATCAAGGTAATGCTGTCGCCGCTTGCCATTGTGGTGTTGCTAACGGTAGCCTCACGAGCTGCGTTGCCCACGTCCGTGGATAGGGTAGCCGAGTACTGCTCCATACCGGCATTGGTGCTTAGCGTGACTGTGCTACCGTCCTGACTCAGGTTAAGGATGTCCATAGTTGTTTCCATCATGTTGGGGCTGGTAAATGTCAGCAACGTGGCCGAGCTGAACAACGTGGCTGTGGCTGACCCTTCTCCACTGCCGGATACTGTCGTCGAAAATTGGCCGCCAGGCAACCGGTAAGCTTCAGGGAAACTCGAAGAAGACTGCGCCAGCGGCAGTATCAACCGGGCCCCAGGTACCTGTTGCACTAGAGTGCCGTTCTTGTACCCAATGGACTGACCTTGTGGATTCGTAAGCAACAGATGCGCGGGACCAGTAACTCCCGCCACGGCAATTCCTGCTCCTCCTGAAAGTGGTAACGCAGGTGGCCGGTCATTCAAATTACTGGGTACGAACCCTAACCCTGTGCTGCCTCTGAAACAAGGATAATCGTTGGAGCACTGAGGATTGGATTTGGGAAGGCCGACGTAACTCGAAGAAAATGTGTCATTCCGGATGTCAACGGTGACAGTCTGCGTAGGGTCTCCTGGGTAATTGCTATCGTATATATAAATATCGGCCGCGTGCGTCCCGCCAGGCATCGTCCATTCAATTATCCGATAGGGAACAACCGCGTGTGCGGCGCCGCTTCCCCACATAGTCACGATTTGCGGCGTCTGACTATAACCACTCATCATCGCCGCTTCCAAGGCGGTGAGGGTTGTGACAGGATCGCGACTGGAATTTGTCATCCAGCTTTGCACCGGGTCGCCATACGCGATCCCTTGGAACGTTTCAATGTTGAGCCAGAACGGGTCTGCTGAAGAATAGTAATTGGAGTCTCCGTGACTCTTATAGGGCTGGAATGAATAAACGCTGGTGTAGCCCGGCACAAAATTCTGCAGCAACTGTCGCCCCCTAAAGAATTGGAGGCTGGATGCCGCCATTCCATAGCAAACACCTGCTAGAAAGGCCGGCTGGAATAGCAGGTGGTAGTACGCAGAAGCCCAGGGCTTTGAAACCTGCGTGCAGTCCGAGGTGAATGGAATGCAAACAGTCCAATAGGCATCCGGGAACATGGAGTTATATAAAGCCCAGAGATCCGTCGTGCCGGCGTGGTTATAGAAGTAATAACCATGGTAGCCCACTTCAAATTCACCCCCCTGACTAAAGGCAGCTCCTGTCGTTTGACTCTGAGTGAAAGCATGACTATTGATAAGTGGGCCCTGGACAGTGTTGTTCGAAACAGTTGGATCAAAAGACGTAACTGCAATCACAGTCGCCCACACAGTACTGCCGTCACTAATGAGACTTGTACTGATGGGCACGTTGACTATCGTTGGTGATCCGGGGCTTGAGACGGGTACGTTAGAGACCACAGAGTAGCCTAACTGCGTCTGCTTGCCAGTAGCATCTGTATACCAGAACTGTACCTGCCCCTGACTGAGAACATCCGGGCCATAATTTACCAGCGTTGCGACATACGTTACGTAATTGGGATCACTCAGCTGTGAGGCCGGGGGAATCGTGAGGGAAAGGAGTGCCAGTTCTGAGACGGAACTGCCAACGGTAAGAGTATGTGTCGAGTCGTAACTTACCGACATATTTGGATCGTATGGTTTTGGGTAGATATAATTACCGTCGTTATACGACGCTTGAATCGGACAGACTCCTTCAGCGCCAGCCGGTATGCCGACACTCACCGAAGCCGTGCCATTACTAACCCACGCAACCCCGGTACCGTTACCGCAACCCACGATCCAAACACCCACCCAGCCCTCGTTGACGGTTTCTACCGGTGACGTTACGTTCACTACGACATTGACAGTTTGGGAATAGAGGCCCGAGTATTGTAGTGTGTAATTCTGTGCCACTGTCGTAGTTGTCACAGGAGCAGACACAACGAGAGAGGCGCTGGCGGCGCTGGCAGTATAAGTGCCATCGCCCTTGAACTGCACGCTGATAAGTGAAGTAGGGTAGGAGCCTACGTTCAGGCCCAGGAAGAACGAACCGCTCACTGTTGCCCATCCGTTGGGATTTGTGACCGCCGTCCCCAAAACGTTCCCGTTGAAACTAAAACTGAGAGTCTTATTGGCTAAGGGCCTGTCAGTAAATTAGTAAAACAAGTTGACCTGGTTTTGTTTTATACTTGTGGAGTGGTGAACCACAAGGACATCCGGCGGCGGTTTCGTTCTTTGGCGGCCTTCCTGGACGAGCGGAT
>JBAWDI010000401.1:0-3234 GCA_049590695.1 Bryobacteraceae bacterium | reverse complement strand
CCCAAGTTCCTGAGGTCCGCCCGCAAGTGGCGGGTCGAGCGGTTCAGGAGGGCCAAGTCACGGAGGTGTACCTGGCACCGCGATTTGCGACGGCGATTCGAATGCCGGACGCGGTGAATTCGGTTGTGCTCGGCGATCCCGATTCATTCGCGGCCGAGCACTCCGAACGAGAGCCGCAGGTCGTTTTCGTCAAGCCCATTACGGCAAAGGCGGCGCAGACGAATCTCCTCATTTCGACTGCCCGCGGATATCAGGCCAATCTGTTGCTGATCAGCCGAGGCGAATCAACAGGGACGCAACCAGATGTTGATTTCATGATGCGATACCGCCCGGCCGGGAGATTTGTCATCGAGCCGAGCGCGCCTTCTCTATCGATCGCGCAGACCGTAGCATTGCCGACGTTCGGCCAGATGGCCGAACCCCCGAAAAGTCCCTCGCCGGCAACGCCGTCCGACGTTCGGCCGGCTGCGCAGAATGCCGACGCAGCACTGGGCTTCGATGCCTTACTGGAACGACAGCGGCGGGCTCCGCTACCGGCTCTCTACGGCGAGAAGCCGGGGACCGCCCCTCCGGGTAAACAGATTCTGAAGGCCGGCGTCAGCGAGGTCATCGATCAGGGGAAGGAGGTAGTAGTGCTGTTTTCCGTGGTAAACGTGCAAAACCACGCGGTCGAGCTGATGCCGCCGCAAGTGCAATTGGGGGGCAAGGTGAAAAAGGGGACGATTGTGCGCCACTCCGTCTGGTCCAATTCCGAGCAGTTGCCCGTGGAAGACTTCCGCATGAGCCAACGGCGGATCGGCCCCGGCGAGCGTGCCGATGGAGTCCTGATTTTCCAGCGACCGAGCTTCAAGCAATCCAACGAAACCCTGTTGCTTCAGGTGGCCGATTCCGGAGCTGTCGACCGGCCGGCCCTGGCGCCGATCGGTTTCGGAATCAGCAGCCTTCGAGAGAAAGGAGCCGAATAGAATGACACCGGAATTGAACAAGACCGAGGAACGACCCGACGGCGCCGAGCCGGCTGCAACGCAGCGTATCGGCACTGGCGCGGCAGAACAACCCGAGGCGGCCGAACCTGAAGGGACGAGAACCGGTTTTAGCTCGCTTTGAGAGGCATATGTGCGTGCCCGGGATGGGCGCAAGAGGGGCCAGCCGGAAAAGCAGAGCAGAACCGCCAAGAGCGTAGACCGAAGCAAGGGTCTATTGGTTCTTGCCGCCGCTGTCATCATCATGATCTTCGTGTTTCTGGGCCTGTTCTCAAGTTCGAGCGGTACCAAGGACCGTGCCGCGAACCGAACGAAACCGAGTCTTGGCAGGCCGGAGATCTCGGCGACCGGCGCGGCGGAGAACCACGGGTCTGTGACGCCGTTGCTGAATGCGGATACGAGCGGGCAGGAGGGGAACAACGATCAACTCAGCGCCGACGACGTGAGGGCAACAGGGCGATTGCGCGTGCGCCCCCAGCCGAAACCTGGAGATACGCTTGCCAGTATCCCGCCCATGGATCCGGCTCTGGAGGCGTATCGACAGGCGCAGGCTGGCTACCCTGCTCCGCAACCTTCGCCGGTGACCGCAAGTGCCCCGGCTCCAGCGCCACCGTCGCCAGCCCATAACGAAGCGGATGCCCTCAAGAAATCCTCGCTGGTATTCGTCAGTAACAATTCCGGCGCCTCCGCGAGCGTGGTTCGGCCAGTGTCCATAACGGCCCAGCCAGCGCTTCTGGAAAGAAGAGCAACCGCGCTGCTCCCGAATGGCAGCCGCCTCGTGGCACGGCTGCAATCCGCCGTCAGCACCGCGGTCAAGGCACCCGTGGTTGCAGCGATCGAATACAACTATGAGAGGGATGGTGAGATCATCGTCCCGGCGGGGACGAAAGCCTTTGGGGACCTTCAACAGGCGAACAGGAACGGCAACGTTGGGATTCACTTCCATACGCTGCAGTTGCCGGACGGAACTACAGAGAAAATTGACGCGGGGTCAATGAGCCTCACCTACGGGCCGCTGAGGGGTTCTGTCTCCGGCGGCAACACGGTGAAGCGGATCCTGGTGCGTTCCATGACTGGGGTTGGGACAATGGCGGCCTTTCTGGTTGGCGGGCCGGGTGGGTTTGGAGGGGCCAGCGGCCAGCTCGACAACAGCATCTTATTGCGCGAGCGCATCGCGTCGAATGCCGGGCTCGCCGGGGAGCAGGAGATGCAGAGCCTTGCCTTCAACGAGAATGTTGTGATTTCAGTGCCCGGAAACACGCGGTTTTTCATTGTTTTGCTGGAGGGGAGCGGAGAGAAGCCGCCCGCCAGAACAGCCCCGACAGGCGCCCGCGACATAGGGCAGTTCGCCGTGAATGGAACTTCGCCGTTGCCATCCGCGCAGGAACTCCGTGAACTGATTGAGCTGAAGACGGAGATCAATCGGATGTATCAAGACGTGGCGGCCACGCGGACGGCCGGATCCACTGGACCACCTCAACAGTAGATCTCCCAATTTGAAAACCGTGCCCCATAACACCGGCCCTCCTCCCAACTCGCGCCCAATCTGCGGTAAATTGGGCGCAGGGGAGGGGCCTGTGCACCCGGGACACGATTCTCGGATTGCCGACTCGTTCGCATCACGCCTGGAGCCTATCGTCAGGCGCCTTTCGCGCGAACACGTCACCATCGGAATCATCCTGCTGGTCCTTGGAGTTTTCGCGCTCCAGGTCAGCCCGTGGCTGGCCTGGTTTACGATTGGGAGCGGTCTTCTCCTGCTGACCTGGCAAGCCCGAATGCGAGGGACCTACCGCGGGTTGCTCTACTTCATCGCGTTGCTCCCCGTTCTCCACTGGTTCAATTCGATTAACGAGTTTCTGTTCCACGAAGACGCGGTGACCGGAACGATGCTTTCCCGCGAGAGCGCGTCCCCGCTCGAACTGGTGTACGGGCTGGTTTTTGCGCTGGTTGCCATTGGCGGCCTGATCTTCGTAATCCGCCACCGGCCGCACGGCCATGGCATACAAGCCACCGCAGGGCGATCGGGCAGCCGGGATGACGCTCAACCCCGATGGTCCAACATCCCAGCGCGGATGTTTGCGGACGTGGGCGGAATGGACGAGCAAAAGAGGCGCATCAGCGCGGTCGTGCAGAACCGGCTTTATCCCGAGAGATTCAAACAGCATGGCGTGGTGCAAAACGGCATTCTCTTGTATGGGCCTCGTGGTACGGGCAAGACCTTCCTGGCCGAGGCGACGGCGGGCGAGTTCAA
>JBAWDI010000400.1:0-6528 GCA_049590695.1 Bryobacteraceae bacterium | reverse complement strand
AATCCAACGGGATGATTGTAGCCGCTTCGGCCGAGGACGGAAAGCCGGTGCTGGCCGGGTTCCACGAGGACATTCCGGTGGGAGCGCGCCTCAGGTGAGGCTGGTCGACTCACACGTTCATCTGGACGACTCGAAATTCGACGCGGATCGCGAGGCGGTGATCGAACGCGCGCTGGCTGCGGGCGTGGAGCGCATGATGGCCATCGGGACCGGCGGCGGCCCGCCCGATCTGGAAACCGCCATCCGCCAGGCCGAGCGCTATCCGTTCATGTTCGCCACCATCGGGGTGCACCCGCACGACGCATCGAAAGCCACGCCTGAGACCTTCGCGCGCTTGCGCGAGTTGGCCGCGCATCCCAAGGTGCTGGCCATCGGCGAGATCGGCCTCGATTACCACTACGACTTTTCGCCGCGCGACGTGCAGCAATCGGTGTTCCGCAAGCAACTGGAAGTCGCCGCCGAGGCCGGCAAGCCCATCGTGATCCACTCGCGCGAGTCGTGGGCGGACACGATGGCCTTAGTAGGGCAGGCGCCTCCGCCTGCCAACCGTGGCATTATTCACTGTTTCACCGGCGACGCTCAACAAGCGCGCGAGGCGCTTGACCTCGGCTTTCACCTGGCTTTCGGCGGCGTGCTCACATTCCCCAATGCGGAAGCCGTGCGCGAGGCAGCGCGCATAACCCCGGCGGACCGGCTGCTGGTGGAGACGGATTGTCCCTACCTGGCGCCGGTGCCTTATCGCGGCAAGCGCAATGAGCCCGCGTTTGTGGTAGAGGTGGCGCGGCGCCTGGCGGAGGTCCGCGGGTCGACGCTCCATGAAATTGCCGCGCAGACCACGCGGAACTTCGAGCGGCTGTGTTTGCGGGTTGAGGCCGCTAACGGGTAAACTGGTTAACTTCCATGAATTCGGGCAAGGTGGGCCAGATCTTGACGGCGCGCGAGGTTTTCGACCTGATCCAGGACGAGCTGGAGCAGGTGGAAAAGAAGATCGCGGCCGAATCGGTCGCCTCGGTGGACGCGGTCACGGCCATCGGCCAGTATCTGCAATCCAGCGGCGGAAAGCGCCTGCGGCCCTCGCTGCTGCTGCTCTCCGCGAAGCTGGCGGGCGATGGCGGCGCCACCGCCATCCAACTCGGCGCGGTAGTCGAGCTGATTCACACCGCTACCCTGCTGCACGACGATGTCATCGACGGCGCCGAGACGCGCCGCGGCCGCCCCTCGACCAACGTGAAGTGGGGCAATCACACCTGCGTCCTGGCGGGCGACTGGCTCTACATGCAGGCCTTCCAGATCGCGCTGCGCGAGCGCCAATTTCAGATTCTCGACCTGCTGATCGGGCTCACCCAGATCATGGTCGAAGGCGAGCTGTTGCAGCTCGAGCGCCTCGGCCGCATCGACGTCACCGAAGCCGATTGCATGGAGCTGGTGGACCGCAAGACCGCGCGCCTGTTTTCGGTGTGCGCGCGCCTGGGTGTGCTGGCCGGCCACGGCGATGCGCGCACGGAGGAGAAGCTGGGCGAATACGCCTGGAACCTCGGCATGGCGTTCCAACTGGTGGATGATGTGCTCGACTTCACTGCCCGCGAACAGACCTTGGGGAAGCCGGTGGGCGGCGACTTGCGCGAAGGCAAGGTGACGCTACCGCTGGTCTACGCCCTCGAACGCGCCACCGCGCCGGAGCAGCGGCTGGTGGAGACCGTTCTTCGGCAGCGCAGCTATGAAGAGGCGCCCTTCACGGGAATTCTGGCGCTGCTTGACAAGTATCAAGGCATCGAGCGCGTGAAAGAGCGTGCCCAGGCGTTCACCGACAAGGCGCGCGCGATCGTCAACGGGTTCCCGGAATCGCCGTACCAGCGGGCGTTACTAGCCGTAACCGACCTGGTCACGGAACGCGATCACTGATGTCTTGTGGGGCAGATTGTCAATCTGCGGCCGATTGTCAATCGGCCTGCCGCTCGGCCGGGTAACTCGCCTTCCAACTCACTGGAACACCATATCCGGCGCCCCCAACCCGTGCCATTCGCACCAGTCCATCCACAAACGCGCGTAGCTGGCGGTGATGTAGTCGTCCTCCGCGAATCCCAATTTCCGCGCGGCGCGGTCGATCCATTGCGGAGTTCCTTCCAGCTCCAGGTAGACGCCCACTGGTGTTTCGTCCAGCGTGGCAATCCCGGAGCGGCCGGGCTGCCGGTACTCGGTCCGGTACTTTTCATAGCGGAAAACCGGGCCCAGGCCGAGCCGCTCAATGATGGCGGCCATGGCGCGGGCATCGGAGATTTCCAGCTCCAACTCTTCCCTGCTCTTGTGCCGGGCGACGACCGGCGGACCCTTGTATGTCACCGTGGCCACTCCGCCGGCCTGGCGCACGCGCAACAGCGTCGCGGCCCTGCGCAACGAAAGCTCCGGCGTATCGAACACCATGTTGGTCTCGAAGACTCTGCGCTTGGAGACCCGGAAACCGGCGGCGCGCAGCAGGCCCCGCGCGGTTTTTGCGTCCGGAACCGCGAGCTTGATTTCGGTTTCTCGCGCGGCGTGTGTCATGTGGTGCGGTCTCCTTCGAGGTGGTCGCGGAAATCCCGATCGATGGGTTTGCGCCCGCGGAACCCTTGCTCCACGCTGTGCCAATACGCAATAGACGGCTCGCCGAGCTTCCAGCACAGGTAAACCTCCTGGCCCCGGAAGAGCGTGGGAAAGTCGACCAGCCCCGTATCGAGATCCTTTACCAGGCAGCCGAGATCCTGCAATTGTTCCACGGCGCTGCGCAGGCGCTCGGCCTCCGAATCGCGGCGGATTTTGGCCTGGAGGAATTGATCGCGATCGATGGTCATGCCTCCCATCATCATGATCCGCTCGTTGAAGGACTGGAACGCGCGCTCGGCCTCGATGAACCCGGACTTCAGCGCAATGGCTTCGCGCAGAAGACGGTCCACACGAGGAATCAGGCTCTGGGCTTGCGCGAGTGTGAAGCGCTTCGGCATAACGATCGCTATCGTGCGTAATGCGTGCTCACATACCGATTTAGGATCTCGGTGAATTCCGCGACGATGCGCTCGCCCTTGAGCGTGGTCAGCAGGCGCCCATCCACGTAGACCGGGGCCTTGGGATCCTCGGCGGTGCCGGGCAGCGAGATCCCGATATTGGAGTGCTTGGATTCGCCCGGCCCGTTCACCACGCAGCCCATCACCGCCACCGTCATGGTCTCGACACCCGGATAATCCGGCTTCCACTTGGGCATCTGGTTCCGCAGGTAGGTCTGGATCTGGTCCGCCATCTCCTGGAAGAAGGTGCTGGTGGTTCGCCCGCAACCCGGACAGGCGGTCACCTGCGGGGTGAAGCTGCGGATGCCGAGCGATTGCAGGATCTGCTGCGAGACCGTCACTTCTTCAGTGCGGTCGCCATTGGGCAGCGGCGTCAGCGACACGCGGATGGTGTCTCCGATGCCCTCCTGCAACAGCGGCGCCAGCGCGGCGGTGGAGGCCACGATTCCCTTGCTGCCCATGCCGGCCTCCGTCAGGCCGAGGTGCAGCGGATAATCGCAGGCGGCCGCCAGGGCGCGGTAAACGTCGATCAAATCCTGCACGCCGCTCACCTTGGCGCTGAGAATGATGCGGTGGTGGGCCAGCCCGTGGCGTTCCGCCGCACGGGCCGATTCCACCGCGCTCGCCACCATGGCGTCGAGCGTCACCTCGCGCGCGTCCTTAGGTTCCGGCGATTTCGAGTTCTCATCCATCATGCGCGTCAGCAGCGCCGCATCCAGCGACCCCCAGTTCACGCCGATGCGCACCGGCTTGTGGTTCTCGATGGCCACCTCGATCATGGTGCGGAAATTGTCGCCGGTCTTGCGGCCGATGTTCGCATTGCCGGGGTTGATGCGGTATTTGGCCAGCGCGCGGGCGCACTCGGGAAACTTCTTCAGCAGGATGTGGCCGTTATAGTGGAAGTCGCCGATGATGGGCACGCGCACGCCGAACTGGTCCAGCGTGTCTACGATCCTGGGCACGGCGGCGGCCGCCTGCTCGGTGTTGACGGTGACGCGAACCAGCTCCGATCCGGCGCGCGCCAGCGCCATCGCCTGGTTCACGGTGGAAGCCACATCGGCGGTATCGGTGTTGGTCATGGACTGCACCACAATGGGGTGCTTGCCCCCGACCTTCACTTCCCCCACATCCACCACTACCGCCTGGCGGCGGGGTCTCACAGCCATCGATTCCCTCCGGTCGGAAACTTCAATTTTACCATTCCAACTTCCGCGGACCGGGTGCGGGCGCCGGCCTTTGGTGGGGCACGCTTTAGCCTGCCCAGTCGACGCCTTGCAACCTCCGCCAACCGGGCGTAGGCAGCCGGAGGGAAGCGAAAGAGCGCTATCATGTCTCTGGTTATGAATAACCCGAACCAGCGTGCCGTGATTTTATCCATCGTCGCCTGTCTGGCGTCAGGCGCTTTTTCCGCGCAGGCAGCGCCGCTGCCGCGACTGCGCGTCTCGCAGAACGGGAGATTCTTCGTCAAGGCGGATGGCTCGCCGTTCTTCTATATGGGCGACACGGAATGGGGCCTGTTCCACCTCACTCGTGAAGATGCCGAGCTGTATTTGAAGGACCGCGCCGCCAAGAAATTCACCGTCATCCAGGCCATCGCCACGTTCTGGGGCGGACTCGACAGACCGAATGCTTACGGCGAAACGGTGTTCGTGAGGGGCGACCCTGCGCACCCCAACGAGGCTTACTTCAAGCACGTGGACTGGGTGGTGGACAAAGCCGAATCGCTGGGGCTTTGTATCGGCATGGTGCCGATATGGTCGAAAGAGTATGTGCAGCAGGACCCCAAGCTGCTGCTGAACCCGAGTTTCGGACCAACCATCCGAACCGCAATCCGCGCGGACGGGCCCTCGGTTGTGGATAAGACGAGCGCGTTCGGTTATGGTAGATTCCTCGGCCGCCGATACCGCGACAAACCCATCATCATCTGGATTCTGGGCGGCGACTGGTTCGCAACCGGTAACGAGGACATATGGCGAGCGATGGCCGCCGGCCTGGCCGAGGGCGACGGCGGGGTACACTTGAAAACCTACCACCCGAAATCGCCGCGCAGTTCATCCCAGTGGTTCCAGAACGACGCCTGGCTGGACTTCAACATGCTTCAAACCGGCCACTCGATTCTGAACCGGAACTACGATCTGGTGGCGGCGGACTGGGACCGGATTCCGGTGAAGCCGGTGGTCGATGGCGAGGGAGGGTACGAGGGCATCGGCGACGGAGCCTCGCCCACAGGCAAGATCGAGCCTGCCGACGTGCGCAGGATCGCATACTGTGGCGTTTTCGCCGGAGCCGCCGGGTACACATACGGAGCGAACGGGTTGTTCGGCGCGACAAGCCGCCCCGCCGGCAGAGGTCCGCGGGCTGGCCGAGCCGCGGACGGCGGCATTCAAGACGAAGGAGGGCCGCCGCGCAGGGGCCCGGCGATGCCGTGGAAGGAAGCGATGCAAATGCCCGCGGGCGCGCAGATGCGGTATCTGCGCGCTTTGATCGAATCGAGGCCCATGCTGGTACGCGTCCCCGATCAATGGCTGCTGGTGAACGACCCAATGGGCACAACTGACCGGATACAGGCTTGCCGGGCGTCGGATGGGAGCTATGCATTTATTTACACGGCTGTCGGCACGAAACTGAGAATACGTTTGGTGGACCGCATCTATGAGAAGTTGTCCGGAACAACCATCAAGGCGTATTGGTACGACCCGCGGCTAGGCACCTCGACACAGATCGAAGATTTTCCAAAGACAGAGTCGCGGGCGTTCACGCCGCCATCCAGCGGACACGGGAACGACTGGGTGCTGGTGCTGGATGACGCCTCGAGGAACTTCCCCGCCCCCGGCGCGAAGTAGGGAATGCGCCTGCCATCCTTGATTCGAAGCAGTGACAGTCAAGCGGCGGAAGCGCCGCGAAGCGCCCCCAGTGGTAAAGCAGCGTGACCTGCCCCTCTACCAAGTGGAAGCCCATTCGCATTCTGGCGGCCGGCGCGCAATCCGGCATCACCTACTGTGACGTTTTGTGATTAAGGCCGATCCTTGCTTTTACTCGGCGGCTTCCACCCGAAAACGATGCCCGCCGTCATGCGTAGTCCGACTTGAATCGCGCGCCAGTTACTGCGGTTGCCACCCTTGCTCTCGCCGACGCGCGGGTGGAATGTCACAGGGCATTCCACCACCGCGATCCCAAGATCGAGCGCCGTGTCCAGGAAGTGGGCGTTGAACTCCAGGTTGATCTCGGGATTCAGATGCGGCAGCAGCCTCGCCAGGGCTGAGTTGCGAACCAGCTTGTAAGTGGTGCCGACGTCGGTCAGCGTGCCGCGGCCGATGTGTTTCAACTCCAGCAGTTTGCCCACAGCGAAGTTGCCGTAATACATAAAAGTGGTCAGTTGCGTCCGCGGGCTGCGCAACTGCTCCACGATCCGCGTGCCATTGACGATCTGGGCGTGCGGGATGTAGGCCATGAACTTATCTATGTCGAAGGCGCGAAAGGAGCAGTCGCC
>JBAWDI010000399.1:0-1908 GCA_049590695.1 Bryobacteraceae bacterium | reverse complement strand
GCACAGCATGCCCTCGCACGGCTTCTACATCCGGCACGTGAAGGGCATTCAGTTCGACAACATCGAAATCAAGGCCGAGAAGGAAGACCAGCGCCCGGAGTTCGTGCTGGACGACGTCCAGGGCGCGGACTTCTTCCGCATCAAGGGGTCCCGCGCGGCTGGCGTGCCGGTATTCGCGTTGCACGACGTTTCGGATTTCGACGTGCACATGTGCGCCGGCGTGCCCGATACGCAACTGGCGAAAGTCGAGCAGAAGACGATCTGACCGCCGCCTCAGTCCGTCTTGGTGGGGCATGCTTTAGCTTGCCCATTTCTTCACAACTTCTCGGGAAGCGTGAGGGAATCGGTTGGCCAGTGGGGCGCTTTCTGGGTCCGCCTGTCCCACCAGATTCGGAATCGGGTCCGCAACTCGCTATAATTCTGTTTCGGTGATTTTTCGGGAGTGGATCTATGTCAACTCAAAATCTACGTCGAGAGTTCTTGAAGCGCGCCGGCGCCGGGCTGGCCGGAACTGGCCTGGCCTTTCAGGCAGGGCAGGGAATGGCGCACGCCGCCGGGAACCCGCCGGGCACGGGTTTCTACGACGTGCGAGCGTTTGGCGCCACGGGCGACGGCAAGACGATTGACTCGCCGGCGGTCAACAAGGCCATTGAAGCGGCCAGCGCCGCGGGCGGCGGAACGGTGCTGTTCCCGGCCGGCAATTACCTGTGCTATTCCATCCGCCTCAAGAACGACATCTCGCTCTACCTCGATGCCGGGGCGACCATCATTGCGGCCGACCCTCCCGCGCAGGGCGGGGGCGGCTTCGACCCGGCCGAGCCCAACGAATGGGACAAGTACCAGGATTTCGGCCACAGCCACTTCCACAACAGTCTCATTTGGGGCGACGGACTGGGCAACATCGCCATTCTCGGCGACGGGCGCATCTGGGGCCGGTCGCTGAGCCGGGGCTTGGGCGCGCAGACGCCGGGCATGGGCAATAAGTCGATCAGCCTCAAGAACTGCCATAACGTGCTGCTGCGGGATTTTTCCATCCTCAAAGGCGGCCATTTCGGCATCCTCGCCACCGGCATCGACAACTTGACGATCGACAATCTGAAAATCGATACCGACCGCGACGGCATGGACATCGATTGCTGCCGCAACGTGCGCATCTCCAACTGCTACGTGAATTCCCCGGCCGACGATGGCATCTGCCTGAAGGCCGACCACGCGCTGGGCACTTCCAAGCAGACCGAGTTCGTCACCATCGCCAACTGCTACGTCAGCGGCTGCTGGGAAATAGGCACGCTGCTCGACGGCACCTACAAGAAAAGTGCGCGGGGCGGGGGTACGGGGCGCATCAAGTTCGGGACCGAATCCGACGGCGGCTTCCGCAATATCGCCATTTCGAATTGCGTGTTCGAGGGATGCCAGGGACTGGCGCTCGAGACCGTGGACGGGGCCATCCTGGAAGACATCACGGTCACCAACATCTCGATGCGCGACATCATCAGCGCGCCCATTTTCTTGCGATTGGGCGATCGCATGCGCGCTCCGGACGGCAGGCCCATCGGCACCCTGAAGCGCGTCATCATCAGCAACATTGTGTGCTCGGGTTGCTCCTCGAGCCTGGGCTCGGTCATCAGCGGAATTCCGGGGCACTATGTCGAGGACGTAAAGATCAGCAATATCCAGGTGCTGCACGCAGGCGGCGGAACCAAAGAGGATGCCGCTTTCCAGCCTCTGGAAGCCGAGGACGTGTATCCCGAGCCGGGCATGTTCCTTTCGGAATCGCGCCACGGCAACGGCCGTGGGCCGAACGGCCAATTTGTTCCCGAAGGCCAGGGACGGGGAGCCGCCGGCGGCAGAGGCCCGGCGCCCGGCCAGCAGCCAGGCGGCAGAGGTCCAGGCGGAAGAGGCCCCGGC
>JBAWDI010000398.1:0-1824 GCA_049590695.1 Bryobacteraceae bacterium | reverse complement strand
GGAAGAAAACGTATTCCGCGTCGGCCGCGCGCCACCCGAGGTTCATGGCCTTGGTGAGCCCGAAGTTCTTCGGCAGCCGGATGAACTGCGTTTGCGGAAAATCGGCGTCGAGTTGCGCGCTGCCGTCGCTGGAGGCATTGTCCACCACCACGATCTGGAGCGTTTCGCGTCCCTGGGACTTTTCGAGGGATTCCAGGCAGCGCCGCAACAGGGTCGCCCGGTTGCGCGAAACCACCACCACCGTCACGCGCGGCGACCGCTTTTCCTGCTCCGGATTTTGCTGGGGTGTCAAGCCACATGATAACGTGAAAGGTAATGACATCAAAAGAGATTCTTGCCTTTATCTCTGAGGTGGGGATCGTCCCGATCGTGCGCACCTCCAGCGCCGAGGGCGCCATCCAGGCCGTGGAAGCCATCTACGCGGGCGGCGTGCGGGCCGCCGAGATCACCATGACCGTCCCGGGAGCCATCCACGCGCTGGAGAAGCTCGCCGACCGGTTCGGCGGCAAACTCATCCTGGGGGCCGGCACCGTGCTCGACCCCGAAACCGCGCGCGCCTGCATGTTGGCTGGCGCCGAGTTCTTCGTCACGCCCAGCCTGCGCCTTTCCACCATCGAGATGGCCAAGCGCTATTCGAAAGTCATTTGCCCCGGCGCCCTGACACCCACCGAAGTGCTCACCGCCTGGGAGGCCGGCGCCGACGTCGTCAAGATCTTCCCCTGCGGCAACGTCGGCGGCCCCAAGTATATCAAGGCGTTGAAGGGACCCTTCCCGCAGATCGAAATGATTCCCACCGGAGGCGTCAATCTCGAAACCACCGGCGACTTCCTCAAGGCCGGCGCCTGCGCGGTGGCCGTGGGCGGCGAGTTGGTGGATGCCAAGTCCGTACAGGAAGGCCGCTTCGACATCATCGAGAACCGCGCCCGCCAGTACCTGGCAGCCATCGCCAAGGCCCGGTCGGAAATGCGCCTTTGAAGGCTTGCTAAACTGTAGGTACGCTATGGCTATCAGCAAAGATCTGCTCGAGATTCTGGTGTGCCCCGTCTGCAAGGCCACGGTGGAGCTCAAGCCCGACCAGAGCGGCTTGAAGTGCGTCCAGTGCCATCGCGTCTACCCCATTCGCGACGACATCCCCGTGATGCTGGTGGACGAGGCGAAAATCGAAGAATAGGCGCGCTGTGCAAAGCGTTCTGGAATGTTTGCCGCGGGCGAGCCGGGTGGCGATTCTCCGGCTCCGGTCCCTGGGGGACTGCGTGCTTTCTACACCCGGGCTCGAGATTCTCAAACGCTCGCGTCCGGACCTGCGCCTCGCGGTGATGGTGGAAGACCGTTTCCGTGCGGTCTTCGAGGGCAATCCCGACGTGGATGAGATTCTGCCGCCTGCCCTGGGCGCGCTGCGCCGCTGGCGCCCGATACTGTGCTTGAACCTGCACGGCGGCGGCCGTAGCGCCTGGATGACGGCGCTCTCGGAAGCGCGGTACCGGGCGGGGTTCGGCCATTTCCGGTATCAGGCGGTATACAACGTGCGCATCCCGCGCGCGCAGGAAATACTGGGAGTGGAACGTAAGGTGCACACGGCCGAGCATCTGGCCAGCGCGGTGTTTTATCTGGGCGCGCCCATCACGGAGATTCCGCGCGCGAAGCTGGTGTTGGTGGGGCGGACCCCCTGGTCCGCGCAGGTCCCCCTGGACCTGCCGGAGGCCGACGGGGGCGTCGGCCGCGGACCAGGGGGTCCGCCCCACAATAGGCTTCAAGAAACTGTCCAGCCATTTGTTGGACACTACATTAGCGTGGTGTGCCGGCTACGGACAGTCAGATATTACG
>JBAWDI010000397.1:0-4854 GCA_049590695.1 Bryobacteraceae bacterium | reverse complement strand
GGCCCCATTCGGTGAGCGTAGCGGCGGCCCATTTGGCCGCGGCCTCATAATTGGGCGAGCCGGCGAGGCGCGGCCCGTAGCGGTCCGTGAGCATGTGCAGGGTGCGCATGATCTGCGAACGCGCGGCCTCTTCCGAACGGATTCTGGTGTTTACGGCTTGGTCGGCGGATTCCTGCGCAAACAGGAGACAGGCGAAGACCAGGGCGGCGAGCAACCTTCTCATGCCAACAGCTTAGCCGTTTTTGGGGGCATGGGCGGATTGACAATCCGCCGCAGGATGCAATCCTGCCCCACAACGCTACCTGTAGACACCGCACAGGAGGGTGTGGTAGAGTCATGTGGTGATACCACAGAAACTGGATCTCCTGCAGGGGACGCTGGACTTGCTGGTTCTGCGCACGCTGGTGTCGATGGGGCCGCTCCACGGTTATGGCATCGCGCGGCGGATTGAACAACTCAGCGAAGATGAAGTGCTATTGAACCAGGGCACCATCTACGCGGCGCTGGTGCGGCTGCAAGACCGGGGTTGGATCGCCGCTGAGTGGGGCGTATCCGAAAACAACCGCCGTGCGAAGTACTACTCCATCACCCGCTCCGGCCGGAAACGGCTTGCCGAAGAAACCTCGTACTGGCAGCGCCTCTCCGCGATGATCGGGCGCGTGCTGGCGCCCTCGGAAGGAGGCCCGAAATGAACGTGGGATTGCCGTGGGCCCGGTTGAAGGGCCTGATGCGGCGGCGCGAGTCGGATGCGGAGTTGCAGGACGAGATTGCGACACATCTGGAACTCGCGGCCGCGGAAAACCTCCGGCGCGGCATGCCGCCGGAGGAGGCTCGCCGGCTCGCCGCGGTTCGTTTCGGCAGCGTGACCTCGGCCAAAGAAGGGGTCTGGGAGGTGCGCGGGCTGCCGGGCCTGGCCTCCTGCCTGCGGGACGCGCGCTATGCGATTCGCGGCATGCGCTCGAACCCAGGCTTCACGCTGGTGACCGTGGCCACACTGGCTCTGGGCATCGGCCTGTGCAGCGTATTGTTCTCCGTTCTGAATGCGTTCGTGTTGCGCCCCGCCCCCGGAGTTTCCGATGCGAGCCGGCTGGTTGCCCTTGAAGCTCCCGTCCCGTACCCGTACTTCCAGAGGTACCGCGATGAAAAGGGCCTGTCGGCCGGCATGGCGGCCTTCATTGGGCCCGTGCCGTTTGGCGTTTCCGTGGACGCCCAGGCCGATGGGAAACCGGAGCGGGTTTTCGGCCACCTCGTCTCACTTGAGTATTTTTCGACCCTTGGAGTAGCGCCCTTGCTGGGCCGCTTCTTCGACCCCGCCCAGGAGACTCCAGGCGCTGCCCCGACCGTGGTGGTGAGTGCGCGCTTCTGGCGGATGCGCCTCCACGCGGACCCGCACGTTATCGGCCGCGCGCTTCGTGTGAACGGACGGCAGGCTACTATCATCGGCGTCGGTCCAAAAGACTTTTTGGGGATCTTCCCCTCCACCCCCGCCGAAGTCTTCCTCCCCGTCACTGCCGACCCGGCAGTCGCGTCGGAACTGGCCGATGACATACTGCACCGCACCACGCAGCCTGCCTTTCGGGTTCTGGTCCGGCTCCGTCCCGGTATGACGATGGCCGCCACCGAGGCCCGCCTCGACGCACACACCCGCGAAATCGATCAACAGACCGGTAAGCGCGGTTCCGATCGGAAAGGACGCCAGGTACACCTGATACTGGCGGGTCAGGCGTCGCCGTTGTCTATCCCGGAGCGCACTCTGGTGGTGACGTTTTACACGCTGCTGGTTGCCCTTATCTTCTCCCTGACCTGCTCCAACCTGGCCGGACTGATTTTGGCGCGGGGAAGCGCCCGCTCACGGGAGATCGCCATTCGCCTTTCCATCGGCGCCAGCCGCTTCCGGGTGATCCGCCAGTTGCTGACCGAAAGTCTGATGCTGGCTGCTCTCGGCGGAGTCGCAGGCTTCGCTGCCGCCTATGGCCTCCTCGACCTGTTGACCAGGTTCTCCAGTGACTCCGCTCTGGGTCAGCCGGAAATCGCCTATACCCCGGATCTGCGGGTCGCGCTCTTCGCTTTTCTGATCTCCGCCCTCGCGGGCGCCGGATTCGGACTCCTGCCCGCGCTTGCAACTACCCGTGCGGATCTGGCCAGCGCGCTGAAGGCGAGCATGGAAACGCGGCGCAGCCGCTATCGCCGCTTCGGTCTGCGCAATCTGTTTGTGGTGTACCAGGTGGCCGCCGCCATGATGCTCATCCTGATCATGGGAGTGTGGAGCGGCGGTTTGCGGAACGCCGCGAACCTCGACCCGGGTTTCGCCGCGGCGCCTCTTCAGTTCTTCTCGCTGGATCCAGCGCGCGACGGACTCACACCCGACCAGTCCGCCGCTGTGTTCACCGGTTTCGCCCAACGCCTGGCGCGCCTCCCCGGCGTCGAGGGCGTCACTCTGGCCGATCGACCTCCTCTCACTCCGGCCATCGCCAATAGCTCGGTTTCGGTGCCTTCCGTCCCAGCCGGATCTCGAGTGTCCGTCCACCCGGTGGCGTTTCTGAGCATAGGACCCGGTTATTTCGCCACGCTCGGTGCGTCACTCGTCCGCGGCGTCGAGTTTTCAGAGCGCGATTTGGGCCGGGAGGCGGCGCCCAGCGACATCCTGCCCGCGGTGATCAATCAGACCGCCGCCAAGGATCTGTTTGGAGGCGCCGACCCGCTCGGCCGGCGCATCCGCCAGGACGCGGAGGGCGTACAGCGAACCTTTCAGGTGATCGGTGTCGTCCGCTATGATCGGCGGAGCCTCGCCGTCAATCGGCCGGTGGCCACCATCTTCCTGCCTTTTACCCGGAAGGATCTCCGGCGGGGATCGCAGTCGGGCACAATCGTCCTGCTTCGCGCGCGGACTCATTTGGTTGGCGCCAGCATCCGGCGCGAACTGGCATCGATCAACCCCAATTTGACCATGTTTAACCCGCAAACCATGCGGGAATTCCTGGCCGCCTGGAACCGCGTCGTCCAGACCGCAATCGCCTTTACTAGCGGGGTGGGTCTGTTTGGCCTGTTGCTGGCGTGCGTCGGTCTGGCCGGAGTTACGGCGCAGGCCGTGGAACGGCGGCGAAAGGAAATCGGGATTCGAATGGCGTTGGGCGCCAGGCCGCCGCAAGTAGTGCGTCTCGTGATGCGAGAAGGCGCAGTCATGATATCAGCCGGCGCTGCAGTCGGATTCGCGGGCGCTTACGGCATTTCGCGCGTGATGGCCGCGGCCTCCGCCCAGGTGGCGGAAATCATCGGTTGGAGCACCGGGAACCGGGCGCTCACTGTAGGCATTCCGTTGTTGCTCGTCTCTCTGGCCGCGATCGCCTGCTATCTGCCGGCGCGCAGGTCGATCTCCCTCGATCCCCTGGTCGCCCTGCGGGAGGAGTAGGAGTGACGGATGCCTTGTTGTGGCGCGGGGTTAGATCGTGGCGGTTTTCAGAAGGCCGTTGGGGGGGAACTGACTCCGGCTTGTGTCACAACTACGGCGCCGATCAAGCCGGAGTACGATACCACCGCTCCGGCTCCCCCGATTGTCACCGCTGGGGTTACGTTTTGATTCGCCCCATCCCAGAGGACCTCATCGAGTACAAGGCGAGGATCGGGTAGGTCCTGCTGGCGGCTGCCGGAGTGCTTGGTTGCGTCATACCGGCGCGGCGGGCCATGCGGGTCGATCCGATGACGGCATCGCGGGACGAGTAAATCAACGTGCCGCGCCGCGCTTTCATCGAGACTGCGGTGCTAAGTACTTGCCAATTATATAGTCCCTTACTAATAGGCCCGATGGTTTCAGCATGTCATCGGTCCATGGACCAGTGGCGCTGGCGCCGGGTTGAAATGCGGCGGACGTTTCACTCAGGGCCGCAACCGACCAGTTTGCGGAACCGATATGGTTCGCATCCAGCCAATTCCACCACAATTGCGTTTCCGCGGGATCATACGCGCCGCCGCCGGTTGCCGAGCTCGTGCCGTATTCGGTGGCAAACAGAGCGGCGCCATTTTTCAGCGCTCTCGCCCCGTTGTCGCGAAGCGACTGCCGGTGAGTCGCCGCGTAAAAGTGTATCGAATACGCGATGTTCGGGGAACTGGTGATCGGATTCTGAGATGCCTCGTCGCATTCCTGGTCCCAGTGCCTGTTGCCGCAGATGATGATATTGTCCGGGTCGTTGGCGCGTATCTTCGATATAACCGCTTCATGATAAGCCTTGATGACCTCCCATGATTCCTGCACGGGTTCGTTCCAGGGTTCATACATGATATTAGGAGTCTTTCCGTAAGCAGCCGCCAAGGTCGAGAAAAAGGATTGGGCCGTCGCCAGATCGTTTTGAGCGCCGCCCATCGAATGCCAATCGACGATCGCGTAAATCCCGTTGGCAATGCACGCATCTATTACGGTCTTCACTCTATCTATCTCATCTGTGGGATTGTTCTTGTAGTCCCTGGGCAGGACGGCGATTCGAATAACGGTGCACTTCCAGTCCTGGGCCAGGTGGTTGATGGCGCTGGTATTGAAGAACTGTTTCCCCTGTGGCGCCCAGCAGTACAGCGACATTCCATGCAAGGTAGTGGGGTTGCCGTTGCGGTCGACGATGTTGTTTCCTTTAACGCTCAGCCTGCCGTGAGCGCCGACGAATGTCTGCTGCCCGAAGATCGGGAAAACCAGGGCCAAAGCAATCCCTGAAACAAACCACGCCTTGCGGCGGCGCGAATTGACAAGTTCGATTCTTGACATGCAATAGGATTATACCCCCAAGGGTCGGAGTTGACAGGGTCGAAAAACCCCACCCCCTCATGCCTGCATGCCCGCTGGAAGTGGCCCACCTACTATGCGATAGC
>JBAWDI010000396.1:0-1613 GCA_049590695.1 Bryobacteraceae bacterium | reverse complement strand
CACCACTGCGAACGTGGAACTGCTCAAAAGGGCCGAGCCCCAGGCTTTAGAAGTACAGCTTCAGCGCCATCTGGATTTGTCGGGGCGAGCTGAACCCCGTGATTTCCCCGAACGTGGAACTGGTGATGTTCGTGCCCGGGTTGCCCCAGTTAGCGTGATTCATGATGTTGAAGAAGTCGGCGCGCAGGTCGAGCTTCCAACGCTCGCCCACGGTGAACCGCCGGCTCAGGGCCATGTCGAAATTGATCTGGTTCGGGCCATAGATGGCGTTCCGGCCCACGTTGCCGAACTGACCGGTGAATACGCCGCATGAGGTGGTCGAGTTCCCCGCGCACAGGAATGCCGCCGGGTTGAGGTAGTAATGCGGGTCGCCAGCCGGGCCTGCATACACCTGGTTGGGCAATACGTCGTAGGGGCGATCCAGACCCTGGCCGCTCAGGGAAATGTCCTTGCCGCCAATGGACATCTGGATCGGGTTGCCGGTGAACATGCTGAGAATCGGTGAGACCTGCCAGTCCTTGGTAAGCGCCTTGGCGACGCTGCTACCTACGCCAGGGCTGGTGGCTACCAGCGTGGTATTGAAAACCTGCCGGTGGTCGAAGCCGCAAGGTCCCCGTTCGCCGGTTTGCCGGTTGAGCGAATTCTGATACAAAGTGCCCGCCAGTTCTCCCGCCATATCCCACGAGCTGCTGCAATGACTCCAGCCGTAGTTGCTCAGGATGGTGTAATGGCCGGCGAAATGGCGCTCGATCGAGAGAATCAAGCCATGGTACTCGGAGTTGGCGCCGGGGTCGGACTGCTCGATATTGGCGTAATACTGACCCGTGGTGGCGTTGTCCAGGTAGGTCGGACGCCGCTGGTTGGTGTTCCCAGTGCTGGCTGCCGCCCCGCCAGGGCCCAGCGCGGATCCTACGGCTTGATTGATATCAACCGCGCCCAGGATGTGGCGGCCCGCGTTACCCATGTAGTTGGCTTTGATCACCCAGTTGTTGGCAATCTGCCGCTGGTAACTGAGGTTCCACTGCATCACTCCAGTGACCGGCAGGTTCCCCGGAATGGTGACGTAGGCCCCTTGCGCCGGGAATACCGCGGTGCCGGGGAACGGATCGCCTGTCTTGCCAGTTTGGGGGCTGACGTAGCTCGCGAACGGGTTGGAGAACTGGCCGCTGGTAAGCGTAATCGATGAAACATAGGGCGAATTGGTGGTCCAGCGCTCGGGATAGAACAGCATGGCGGTATCGTGCATTAAAGTGAACGCCGCGCGAATGGTCTGCTTGCCATCGCCTTTGGGGTCCCAAACTAGGCCGAGCCGGGGCGAGAAAGTCGCCCAATGGGATGCCGTGAACGCTTTGCCGTAAGGATCTTGCGCCGAATCCGTCGAGAAGACCAAGCCGGCCGGAGTGCCGGGATAAGCCGGGCTGTGCCAGCCCTGCGTAAACAGCGGCCAACTGAACTGGTTGCCGCGCCCGTACTTGTCGTAGGCCGGCACGGAGGGTTCCCAACGCACGCCAATGTTGATGCTGAAGTGCGGTGTGACGTGGTAGGCATCTTGCACGTAAAGAGCCATCACCGTCTGGCGGTCGTAATCGGAGATGACGTTCCCATCCGTCAAC
>JBAWDI010000395.1:0-3629 GCA_049590695.1 Bryobacteraceae bacterium | reverse complement strand
CGTGCCAGCATCAGCGCCGCCGGCACGCCGACGGCCAGGCCGATGCCCAGAATCCACAGCATCTCCCGCATCACCATCCAGCGGATGCTGCCCGGCTCCGCGCCCAGCGCCATGCGGATGCCGATCTCCCGCGTGCGCCGCGCGACGCTGTGCGCCATCACGCCATAAAGCCCGAGCATGGCCAGCGCCGTCGCCAGAATGGCGAACGCCGCGGCCAGTTGCAACACGATGCGGTCCGACTGGATGTTGAGCTTGATCTGATCGTCCAACGTGCGCAGGTTCTCCGCCGGCAGGTCGCGGTCGAGCGAGGCCATCACGCGCCGGATCTGCGGGATCATCTGTTTGGTGGGCAGCGCCGAGCGCACGTAGAACCCCAGCGAGCCGATCTGCTTATCCTGGCGCCAGGGGGTGTAGAAAACCGGGTACGGGTCCTCCTTCACCTCCGCGTAGTGGCTGTCCTTCACCACCCCGATGATTTCGGTATCCGGCTTCCCCATCCCGAACCTGTGGCCGATAGCGTTTTGCCCCTCGAAGAAGCGCTTGGCGAACACCTGGTTGACCACGGCCACCTTGGGCCCCGCCAGGTTGTCCGCGTCGGTGAACTCCCGCCCCGCGATCAGCGGAATCCCCATCTTTCCGAAGTATCCCGGCCCCAGCTCGTTGTAGAGGCAGTGGGTGTTGGCGGGCGCCACTCCATCGGTGGTCACGTTGCTCCCCCATCGGTTACTTGCGATGAGCGGCACCATGGCCGCAGCCACGCTGCGCACCCCCGGGATGGCCGCCATTTCGCTCTCCACGCGCTCGAACAGCGCGTGGCTCTCGGCCGGCTGGTAGGCGTTCAGCTCCGGCGAGATGGAGAAGCCGATGACGTTCTCCGTGCGGATTCCCAGGTCCACGTGCAGCAGGTTGACCAGGCTTTTCAAGAACAGCCCCGTGGGAATCAGAAGCACCGCGGAGATCATGACTTGGGCGCACACCAGCGCTTTGCGCACATGTGCCGTGCCGCGGGTCCCGGACGACTGTCCGGATTCGTCTTTGAGCGTGACAGCCGGTGAAACCCCGGCCGCCTCCCACGCCGGGTATAGCCCGAGCAACAACCCCGTAATCAGTGAAAGCCCCAACCCGAACAGCAGCAGCGGCTTATCCAGTTGCGCGGTCAAATAGTAGATGGGCGTATCGTTCGCCGCCACGAGGTTGATCAGCAGCCGCAGCGTGGCCACACCGAATAAGAGGCCCGCCAGTCCGCCGGCGAGAGCCAGCAACAGGGCTTCGGTGAGCAGTTGCGCCATCAGCTCGCCGCGCCCTGCGCCCATGGCCGCGCGGATGGCCAGTTCCCTTCGGCGCTGCGCCGAGCGCGCCAGCAGAAGATTGGCGGCGTTGGCCATGGCGATCAGCAGCACGAGGCCAGTAGCCGTCATCAGGATGATCAGCGGAATCCGGCTTTCGTCCCGCATGGCGCTCTTGCCGTGGCTGCCGTCCTGGAGGGTCAGCCGAGACTTCAGGAAACGATCGAGCTTCTGCTGGTAATAGAATTGCGGTCCCTGGGACTGCTGCTCCAGTAGCGCGCCGTACGGGCCATTGAGCGCCGCGGCAGCCTGTTCTAGCGTGACCCCCGGTTTCAGCCGCGCCACCAGGTACAGCCAGTAATCGCTCCAGCGGTCGGCGCCGGTCCAGTTGGGCGTCAGACGCGCCATGAAACACACGGGCACGTAAGCCGCCGGCTCGTCGCCAGGCGTGGTGCCCGTGAACCCCTTGGGCGCCACTCCGACCACCGTGAACACTACCCCGTTGATCCGGATCGGCTGGTTCAGCACGCTGGTCTCGCCTCCCAGCCTGTCATGCCAGTAGCCATACGCCAGCACCGTAACCGCGTTGCCGGCGCCGTTCACGTCGTCCTCGGGCGAGATGGTGCGCCCCAGCAGCGGCTTCACCCCCAACGCGGGAAAGTAGCCGCCCGAGACCACCAGGACTTCGTTCGGCACGGTCTGCCTGCCGAATGCCAGGTTGGCGCCGATGCTGCGAAACGCGGCCAGGCCGGTGACGCCCGCGGCCCGCTTCTCCAGTTCCCGGAACATCCGGTAACTGAAGATGTAGTCCATGTTGCCGGAATCATTGGTAGAGTTGCGCCCGCCTTTGAACTCGCCGGGCGATGTGACCAGCACCAGTTCCTCCGGCTTCTCCACCGGCAGGGATCGCAAAATGATCTGGTGCAAGAGAGAGAAGATCGCGGTATTGGCGCCGATGCCCAGGCCCAACGAGAGAACTACCACCAGGCTGAGGAGCGGCGCCTTGGCCAGGCTGCGAATCGCGAAGCGGATGCGTGCCATATCTTCAACTCAAATACGTCCCAGGCCGCGGAAAGTTTGCTATTTCTTGATAAATAGCGACACCGCCATGCCGAATCCGATGGCGATCACGATGCGCCGCACGGCCGTGCGCCCGATCTTTCGCGCCACCCCCGCGCCGCCATATCCACCCACCACGGCCGCCACCGCCATAATCACGACATACGGCCAGTAGACCATGCGCGCCCAGATGAAGTAGGCCGCCGCGATCCCATTCACGCTGCCCCCGAAGACCACTTTGAGGCTGTTCATCTCGTGGATATCCTGGAGCCCCATGATGCTCAGCGCCGCTAGCATCAGGATTCCTATGCCCGCGCCGAAATAGCCGCCATACAGCCCCACCATCAACTGGAACGACATCACCCCGGCAAACCAATTCGCCGACTGATGCCCCGGACGCCCATCCGTCTTCAACATCCGCTGCACCGGTTCCTGGATCATGAACAGCAGGGTGGCAAACAGGATCAGGAACGGCACCATGCGGTCGAAGATGGCCGGCGGCGTCCAGCGCAGCAACAGCGCGCCGGTGAGTCCGCCCACCAGGCTGGGCACAATCAGCCACCGGAAGCGCGGCTCGGCGTCGCGCAATTCCCGCCGGTAGCCCCAGGTGCTCCCCACCGTCCCCGGCCAGATGGCCACCGTGCTGGTGGCATTGGCCGTCACGGAGCCGAGGCCCAGCCAGATCAGCGCCGGGAAGGAGACCAGCGTCCCGCCGCCCGCCACGGAATTGATGGCCCCGGCCAGGAAAGCCGCTCCAAAGGCCACGGCCGCGTGCGGAAAGTCCAGTGCCAGCACAGATTTCCAGCTTACCATTCACCGCCCGATATTCCCCTTACGACCTTTCGGATTCGCACTTTAGCGCCTGATAGTAGCCTTCCCGGCCGGGCGCCTTTATGATGGCACATCATGGCGCAATTTCAGGTATTACAACCGGAAACTACCTACACAGGCTCGCGCATTGACGCACTAAAGACGGGTCTGCCCAAGACCACCCAGTCGCTCTGCCCCGAGTGTACGCAACTCATTGACGCCAGAATATTTGAGGAATCCGGCAAGGTGGTCATGGAGAAGCACTGCCCGGACCACGGCGACTTTCGGGATATCGTCTTTTCCGACGCCAGACTGTACCTGAAGATGGAGGAGTGGTCCTTCGGCGGCAACCGCGGCCTGCACAACCCCGTGGTGGCCACCGCCACCCGCTGCCCGGACGATTGCGGCCTCTGCAACCTGCACACCAGCCACACGGCCTTGGCCAACGTCGACCTGACCAACCGCTGCAACCTG
>JBAWDI010000394.1:0-7538 GCA_049590695.1 Bryobacteraceae bacterium | reverse complement strand
GGCCAGCCCCTCCCTCCATCGCCTGGCCCAGCCAGGCACGCTGGCGGTGCTCACGGGCCAGCAGGTGGGCCTGTTCTCCGGCCCGGCCTACACGGTCTATAAGGCGCTCCACGCCGCCAGGCTGGCCGAGTGGCTCTCCGCCAGCGGGCTCCCCGCCGTGCCGGTCTTCTGGCTGGCCACCGAAGACCACGATTTCGCCGAGGTCAACCAAGCCTGGGTCTTCGATTCGGAGCACCGGCCCGTCAAGCTGGAATTGCGGCGTTCAACGAGCGCCCAGCCCGTCGGCGGAGTCGTGCTGGTGGACCCGCCCCTGCGCGAGCTGCGCGCGGCCCTGCGCTCTCTCCCCTTCGGCGACGAGGTCGCCGACCTGGTCGAAGAGACTTACCGCGGCGGCAGCACCATGGGCCAGGCGTTCGGCGAATTGCTGCGCCGCGTGCTGGCGGAGTTCGACATTCTCCAGGTCGACCCCATGCTGCCGGCGTTCCGCGAGTTGGCTGCCCCCGCTCTTCGCGCCGCCCTGGAATCCGCGCCCGAGTTGACCGCCAGCGTCCTCGATCGCAACCAGACGCTCGCCCGCGGCGGATACCACACCCAGGTGCACGTCGAGGATCACACGTCCTTCGTCTTCCTGCTCGAGAACGGCAAACGCCTGGCCCTGCGCCGCAACGGCCAGGAGTACACTCTGAACGGCCGCCGCTTCACCACCGCGGAGCTGATGGATCGCGCGGTTTCGCTCTCCCCCAACGCCCTGCTCCGGCCCGTGGTGCAGGATTCCATGCTGCCCACCGTAGCCCTCATCGGCGGCCCGGCGGAGACGGCCTACCTGGCCCAGTCCGAAACCATTTACCGGGCCATTCTGGGACGCATGCCGGTGGCCGTGCCGCGCGCCGGTTTCACCATCCTCGACAGGCGCAGCCAGAAGCTCCTCGACCGCTACGGCCTGGCGCTTCCGGATTTCTTCCACGGAGAAGGGCCGCTGGCCGAACGCATCTCCGCGAAACTCGTCCCGCCCACGCTGACGGAAGCCATGCGCTCCACCGTGGCCACCGTCGAGACCGCCGTGGGGCGGCTTCGCGGCGAGATGGCCGGTTTCGATCCCACCCTCGCCACGGCCCTCGACCGCGGCGAGCGCAAGATTCAATACCAGCTCGCCAAGATCGAGCGCAAAGCCGGCCGCGAAGCGCTGCGGCGCGATGCCACCGCCGCCCATGATGCGGCATCCCTTTATGGGCTGATCTTTCCCGAACGCCACCTCCAGGAACGCATCTATTCCATCCTCCCGTTCCTGGCCAAGCACGGTCTCGATCTCCCCGGCCGCATCTACCAAGCCATCCAGTTAGACTCCACGGATCACCGCCTGTTGATGGTGTAAGGGCCTTGCCCGCCTATTGCAGCCGCGGCCGCATCTGTTCGTTGGAAATCAGGCCATCGAAAATGGCCAGCACCTGCTTGCGATAGCTGTATACGCGCCGCAGATTCTCGCGGAACGAGACTTCGAAATCGTGGGCCGTCAACCACTTGTCCAGCATGCCCCGTGGCACGTCGATATCCTGCCTCAATGTATCGACATCGTGTCCCCGCAGGAAGAGTCCATAGAAGAAGGCCGCTTCCCGCTGTGGCGCCAACGCGTCGAACTCGTCTCCCGCCATCATAAACATCAGCGAAAATGCCAGTATACCGATGCCCCCGGCTCGACGGCAAGTCCCATCCGGCCCAATTCGGTGTCATAGTGAGGAAGATCATGCCGAATCCATCCTATTTGGATTGGGTGATTCGAAATACCCGCACCCAGTGGTGGCACGACTCCGCCCAGGCGGCCGAGTTGGCAATTGGCCTGGAGCGCGGCGCCATCGGCGTCACCACCAACCCCTATCTGGCGAATCTCGCTTTGGTGAAAGACCGTCAACTGTTGGCCCCCGCCATCGAGGCCGTGCTCGCACGCAACCTGCCGCCCGAGCAGAAGGCCGAGGCGCTGATGCGGATTGCGGTCACCAACACCGCCGCCAAACTCATGCCGCAATTCGAAGCCAGCCAAGGCCAATCGGGCTTTGTTTGCGGACAGGTCAACCCCGAGCGCGCCGGCGACCGCGATTCCATGCTGCCCATGGCCAGGCGGTACCACGCCTGGGCGCCCAATATCGCCGTCAAACTGCCCGCCACCAGCGCCGGCCTGGATGTCATGGAGGACTGCATCGCCGGGGGGATCACCGTCGCCATGACCATCAGCTTCACCGTGCCGCAGGCCATCGCCATCGCGGAGCGGCACATGGCCGGCATCCGGCGCGCCCGCGCTAAAGGCGTCGTGCCGGGAAAGTGTTTCGCCGTCGTCATGATCGGCCGTCTGGACGATTTCCTGCGCGAGGTCGCCCACGACGCCCGGGCCGCCGCCACTGAATCCGATATCCGCCTCTCCGGCCTGGCCGTGGTCAAACGCGCCTATCGAATCTATCGAGAGCGCGGCTACCAGGCCGTGCTGCTCATCGCGGCCTTGCGCGGAGACTACCACCTGACCGAGTTGGCCGGGGCCGGCCTGTTGATGTCCATCGCGCCGGCAATTCAGAGGAGTTTGGTTACTAACGACCTGCCGCGTGAGGAGCGCATCGATAAGCCGGTGCCCGCCGGCGCCATCGAACGGCTCTGCCGGATGCCGGAATTCGTGCGCGCCTACGAACCGGACGGAATGGAGCCCTCGGAATTCGTCGCCTTCGGCGCCACGCAACGAACCCTCAGCCAGTTTGTCGAGGCAGGCTGGAAACTCATGGAGAATTACCGGTAATCGTTTATGAAAATCAAAACTCTCAGTGCTTTAATCCTCATTGCGGCGTCCTGCGCGCCCCTGCTATCGGGACAAATCGTCTACATCGGCACTTACACCCGGACGTCCAGCAAGGGAATCTACGCCTGGCGGCTTCAACCCGCCACCGGCAAGCTGACACCGCTCGGGCTGGCCGCGGAAACCAGCAACCCCACGTTCCTGGCGGTCGCTCCCAACCAGCGGTTCCTGTACGCGGCCAACGAAGACAAAGCGGGGACCATCGGCGCGTTCGCCCTCGACGCCGCAAACGGCCAGTTGAAGCTACTCAACAGCGTGCCGTCGCGCGGCTCGGGGCCGTGTCACGTGGCCGTCGATCCCAGCGGCAAGTGGGTCTTCGCCGCCAATTACAACAGCGGAAGCGTGGCCGTGTTTCCGGTGCGCGCAGACGGCTCGCTGGGCGAAGCCACGGGGTTCGTGCAACACGCCGGTTCCAGCGTGAATGCGCAGCGGCAGAGCGGGCCGCACGCACATTCAGCCAACCTGTCGCCGGATGGCCGCTGGCTGTTCGTGGCGGACCTGGGGCTGGACCGGATTCTGACCTACCGGCTGGACGCGGTGAAAGGCACGCTCTCCCCCGGCGATCCCCCGTTCACCAAAGTCGCTCCCGGGTCGGGGCCGCGGCACATGGCCTTTGGCAAGGACGGGCGCTTTGCCTATGCCATCGGCGAAATGCTCGCGACGGTGACGGTGTTTCGCTACAACTCCGCCCGCGGAACCTTGGAGGAGTTGCAGACCGCGCCGGTGACACCGGAGGGCTACACCGGGCCAAAAAGCGGCGCCGAGATTGCGGTCGATCCGGCCGGCAAGTTCCTCTACGCTTCGAATCGCGGGGACAGCACCATCGCGGTATTCCGCATCGATGCCGATAAGGGCACGCTGACCCTGGTCGAGCGCGTCTCCACCCAAGGCAAGACGCCGCGCAATTTCGCCATCGACCCGGCCGGAGCGTTTCTGTTCGCCGCCAACCAGGATTCCGGCAATGTAGTCGAGTTCAAAATCGATCCAGCCACGGGCCGCTTGACTCCCACCGGGAGTGTGCTGGAGTTGGCATCCCCCGTGTGCATCGTTTTCGCGCCCGCGCATTGACCCGTGGGGCAGGATTGTATCCTGCGCGCCGGTTGGTTACCGGCGCAACTAGCGGGTTACCAACCCGCCGCAGGTTGGAAACCTGCCCCACAGCTCTTGCCCCCCCTCACACCGACATCAGCGCCGCCTGCATCATCGCCCGCGTATATCCCACCTGGAACGCGTAGGAAGCGTATCCGCCGCCGCCCGGATAGCCGCCGATGCGCCCACAGTCGCGATCGTAGTCGAGCGCGCGCGGATGTTCGGGGTAAATCTCTCGCGTGTACTTGTGCTTGATGAGTTCCTTCATCACCAGGAACATGTTGTTCTCGCCTTCGTCGATCATGACTTCCGAATACCGTTCGTACGGCTTCTTCACCTTGACGTTGCGGAAATGCACGTGGTTGATGCGGTCGCGCGAGGCGAAATACGCGCACACTTCCACCGGGTTCTGCCCCATCTCGCGCGTCACGCCGCAATCGAAGGTGATGCCGTTGGCCGGGCTCTTGACGATCTCGATCAGGTGTTTCCACCCCTCCACGCTGCCCATGATCTGCTGCGAGCCGCGGCTGATGGGCGCGGGCGGATCGTTGGGATGCAGCGCCAGCCGCACCCCCGCCTTTTCGGCTTCAGGAACGACTCTCTTCAGAAAGTAAGTGATGGTCGCCCACATTTCTTCCAGCGTGTGGGCGCCCTCGTTGGGCAGGGGAGGCAAGTCCCGGAACTTGATAGCGGCTTCCCCGGCCCTCACGTTGCCCGAATACTGCCGGCCGGGAGTCCGCACCAGGTCGTAATCGAAGCCCGTCCAGCCCACCCCGGGGCGGACATCGTCGGCCTCCTCGAAGTAGCCCTCCATGGCTCGATGCGCGTACCAGTTGTATTCGACGACCGGCAGCCACACCTTGCCCGCCGCCCGGATGGAGGCGATCACTTTTTCGATCTCCTCATCGCGTCCCGGCCGACCATAGATGGCATTGTTGAAGCCCGCGATCATGAGGTTGCCCAGCGTGAGCCCGCTGGCCTTGAAGCGGTCCGTCTGCTCTTTGAGGCGAGCTTCCTCCCACGGGATCGGAGGCCCGCCGCCGAGCACCCACTCCACGCCCAGTTGCCGGATGCGGCGCGCGGAGTCCACCCCCGGGCCGCCGCCGTCGCCCGCCGAGAGAGCGATCTTGGGCGTGTCCTTTCCTTCAAAGCGGGGCGCGGGCATCGCAGCCGCGCCGCTCGCCGGAGATGCCAGAGCCGCGATCCCGGCGGTCTCGATCAATCTTCTTCGCGAAATTCCAACTTGCATGATTTATTCTACCCTCGGATTCCACCCACTACATCGAGGACTGATTTGGTACAATAAGGTCTTGACACCTGGAAAAGGTGTTCATCCTGGAGGCACCATGGATTCTTCTCGCCGCAACTTCCTCGTGGCCGGGATCGGATTGCCCGCTCTGGCGTCCGCCTCCCGCTCCGCAAGTCCCCAACCGCAAGCTCCCGCAAAGCGGGCCTCGGACATCAAGTTCGAATACCGGACCCTTGGCAACACCGGCCTGAAGGTCACCGCCGTGGCCTTCGGCTGCATGGTCACTTCCGACGGCAGCGTGGTGGAGCGCGGGGCCGATATGGGCATCACCTATTTCGATACGGCCCACAGTTACCAGCAGGGCAACAACGAGCGCATGGTGGGCGCCGCGCTCAAGGGCAAGCGCAACAGCATCACGCTCTCGAGCAAGACCCATGGGCTCACCAAGCAGGACGCCCTCAACGACCTGGACGCCAGTTTGAAGTCGCTGCAAACCGATCACCTGGATATCTGGTATCTGCACGCCAAAAGCAAGCCGGAAGAGGTCACCGACGACCTGATCGACGCCCAGCAGACCGCCAAGAAGGCCGGCAAGATCCGCTTTGCCGGCGTCAGCACCCACGCCGGCCAGACGGTGCTGGTACCGTGGCTGGCCAAGAATCCAAACGTCGATGTCATCCTGAGCGCCTACAACTTCACCCTGGAACCCGCCGTCACCACGGCGCTCGAGCAGGCCGTCGCGGCCGGCAAGGGCGTGGCGGCCATCAAGGTTATGGCCGGCGGCTTCCGCAGCATCAAGCCCGGCGATCCGGCCTACGCTAAGCTCAAGCGGGACGGCGCCTTGCTGGCGGCCCTCAAGTGGGCCATGCGCAACCCCAAGGTGGTCCACACCGCCGTTCCCAGCATCACCGATAACGACCAGCTCGAAGAGAATCTCACCGCCATGCAGAGGCCTTACGGCCCCGCGGAAGAGAAACTGCTGGCCGAGCGCCTGGAACTCATCCGTCCGCTCTACTGCCGCACCTGCGGCCAGTGCGATGGCGATTGCCGCCAGGGCCTCCCGGTGGCCGACATGTTGCGCATCCTCACCTACGCCGATGGCTACGGACAGTTCGCTTTGGCCCGCGAGCGTTTCCTGGAGCTGGCCCCCGAGCACACCGCCGTGAAGTGCGCCGATTGCCCCGGCTGCACAGTCCAGTGCCCGCACGGAGTCCATGTAGTAGAGCGCCTGACCAAAGCGCAGGACCTATTCGCCTGATAGTGTAGTGGAGCGACCTTTTAGGTTGCCACGTCGGCGTCCGTGCCGACGTTTTTCACAGCAAAAGGCGACAGACGCATTTTGCCGTTTTGGCAAGAAATGCGTCTGTCCCCTTTTGCTTTTTCGGATTCGAATCTACTCCGCCGAACGAACGCTCGCCACTGCACGGCTCGGGCGGGGTCTGCGCTGAAAGCTTCGGTCAACCCAACTGGAGTCGCGAAGATTGCGGTGCCACGATGTCTAAAGGTCGATCCAATGGCCTCAGCCAGAAGATCGCCGTCAAACGGGTACAGCCGCGCCAGCAGGGCGAGGTCGTAGTAGTCCTTGATGCGGGACGATCGCATCCCCAAAACCAATGTCGATCTGCATCGGGATTCTCGCCTTCGCGAGCGTCCCGTTGAATCGGACCCGCACACCCTCGTATTCCGCGTCTTCCTTGATGCGCTGAACCTTGATCGAGGCGGCAGTAAAATCAATGCCATCGGGTACAGTGGCGAATTCGCAGACCTCGCCCGCCAGCCACCGAATATCCTCCAACTCGTTGTTGCTCTTTCCGGCCAGATCGATGTCCATCGTCGGCCGGGCGACAGGCGCCCTCCAAGCCGTCAGCAGGAGGGCTCCCTTCAGAATGAACCGGTCCGCGAACCGTGACTTCGTCAGGCGATACAGAAAGCGCTCCATGGCGAAGTATTGCAGCAGTTCCTGGAAGGGCCGGCCTTGCGAGCGGGCTTGGTTCAGCAGACGTTGGCGGATGGAGGCGCCCAAGTCGCGGCCACTCATACCACCGCCTCCAGGTACGGACGCATCACCTTCTCCACGCGGTCGACCTTCGCAAACCTGGATAGCGCCTGGTAGTCCGGCTTCCGCGTCCGTTCACGGTAAGTTCGCAGGGCTTCGATGGCGACGTCGAGCCCGATCTTGTTTCGGTACTTGAAGCAGTCCGCGATCGTCTTCTCCGGCGAATACACCCGCACCGGAACCTGGTCGATCGCAATGACCTCGACCCCGGCGCTGAATGACGGATCCGAGTACCAGAATACGCGCAGTGGAATGCCATCGAGCTTGGGGACTTGAGCGTGGCTGGGCAGCGCCACGTCCACCGCATGCGG
>JBAWDI010000393.1:0-1812 GCA_049590695.1 Bryobacteraceae bacterium | reverse complement strand
GCCTGGATCTGCAGGTTCTGCGCGGCGGCGTTTGGACCTCGATCTTTCCCGCTGGAGGCCCGCTCACCGTGGCGGCGGGGTTCAGCGGCGTGCTGACGGCCGAGGTATTCGCCAGCCGCATGGCGTTCGCCCCCGGCGAACTCATCCGCCCATACATCATTAGCGGCCCGACCGCTTCCGGGATGGGCTACAACGTGGTTCTGATTATGGAGGTTCTCAACTGAAATGGGAGTTATCTACTCTGGGCAGCCGATCACCAACACGACGGTGGACGGATCTACCAACGATACGCTGAACCAAGCGATCAAGAACGCGCTCGTCACGGCTGGCTGGAGCCTCATCAAGAGCGGGTCCGGCGACGGGATCTGGCGCCTGCGCTCGGCCGCCACGCCGCAGGGCATGCAGGGCGACATCTGGATGTGGCGTGGCACGGGCAGTCCTGCACCATCGTACTTTGCGGCGTCCAGCAGCTTGGCCACCACCAACGCCCAAGGGTTGCAGGAGCAGAACGGTGTGACCGTGCTGGTCGGCAGCGGCTACAGCTACCAGTTGGTTGCCAACGCCTACTACTTCTACCTGTTCCGCACGGCGACTCCGATGCCGGCGCAGCAGTGCTTCTTCTTCACGGTGCCGTACATCCCGCCAAACCTCGTCGGCCTGGTGAACTCGATCATCTGCGCGAACGGAAGCAACAGCACAGGCGACACGATCGGCGCCGGCGGGCTGTTTAGCTCAGGTTCCAACTCCTTCGCCTATCTCAACGGGCAGGGCAGCAACCGCTCCGGCCAGTTCAGCCTCTACGGGGTGGCAACCAACACCAAGCCGACCTGGTTCGATGGAAGCTGCGAATACTACGAACCGCGCATCATGGCGTTCCAGACCAATGGTTCCGGCAGCCAGACCGGACCCGTTCACGCCTGCGGCTACCAGTGGGACGCGCTGGTCGTCAACCAGCCCCTTCCGCGCGGCACCACCATCTCCTACGATGGCGGCACGTGGTACGTGCTCACCGAGGGCACCGATCCGGCCCTGATGATCAAGGTGGCGTAGCCGGAGACGAACCGTGCCCCAAGCCTACTCTTACCAGCAGCAGGGTCTTCAAAGCCTGCTGGCGAGTTCCTTGTCGATTGCCTTGTACACCCGGTGCCCCGAGGGCAATGCGGCCGGCGTGGAATTGAGCGGCAACGGCTACGCGCGCCAGAGCATCACGCTCGCGACGATCCTCAACCTCTGCGCTTCGAACCAGAGCGACATCGTGTGGACCGCGAGCGGCCCTTGGGGCACAGCCTACTACTTTGCGATCTGCTTCGCCGCAGACGGCTCCATGATCTACTGGGGGGCGCTCCCAGCGTCCCTCACGGCCTCGGCTGGGTCCACTCCGACCATCAAGGCCGGCTCGCTTCTGATCGATTGGACCAACCCGGCAACCGGGATGGCCGTCAACTGGGGGGCAGTGTTCGACCGTGCTCCAGTCGGTGACCTGGCGCTCGTCACTCTGGTCAACAGTATGGGGTTCCTGACGAGCCTACCGTCCGGCCTGGTCACCGTTTCGACTTTCAAGATCGTTCCGCAGGATCACGCGGCGATGAACCTGGCGACCGCGGTGGCCGGGCAGCAACTTGGCACGTATCTGTTCCGCAACGTCTTCGATGCCACGCGCGGAAGCACTGCGGGCTACACCGTCGCCGGCCCGACCAGCCTGGCGTTCTAAACCTTCAAGGAGAAAGATCTTCCCATGGCGAAAAGTTACTACCTCGACAATGCAGTTCTTCAGGCGGTTTTGGCCGCCGTTCCGTACACGTCCCCTTCGGC
>JBAWDI010000392.1:0-2267 GCA_049590695.1 Bryobacteraceae bacterium | reverse complement strand
ACGCCGCCGCGCGCACCCGCATGTGCCAGGACCTGCGGCGGATGCTGCTCGCTGGCGGCGTCCCCAGCATTGTAGTCACGCACGACCGCATGGAGGCCGTGGCGCTGGGCGACTGGATGGCGGTGATGGTGGACGGCCGAATCCGCCAGGCCGGTCCGGTCGAGGACGTGTTTCGCCACCCGGCCGATGCGCAGGTGGCCGAGTCGGTGGGCGTCGAGAATGTCCTCCCGGCCCAGATCGTGTCGCATCACTCGGGCCTGCTCACGGTGCAGGTAGGGCCGGCGCAATTGCAGTGCGTCGACTCGGGCGAAACCGGGGCTGTCGTTGCGTGCATCCGCGCTGAGGATGTAGCGCTCACGCGCGACTCGCCGCGGGATTCGAGCATCCGGAACCGGCTGCCGGGCCGCGTGCTCTCGGTGATTCCGGAAGGCCCGCTGGCGCGAGTGGAACTGGATTGCGGCGTACCACTGGTAGCTGTGATCACCGCGCAATCGGCCGCCGAGCTTCAACTGAAACCCGGCGACGACATGTGCGCGGTGGTGAAGACCACGGCGGTGCACTTGACGGCTGCACCCAGTGAGCGTTGACGTAACGCCGGCCGGCGCTTCTCAGCCTTCGGCGGTGACGAATTTGATGGTGTAGCGCTCGGCCATAGAAATGTGGTCTATTGGAATCCGCACCATGCAAGAGGGAACCTGTAAACTGTGCCTGAAAACTGCGATATTGCAGGACAGCCATTACGTGCCCCGCGGAATGTATAAACGGATTCGCGACGGCAAGAGAAAGAACCCGAATCCGATAATAATTACTCGCAAAATAACATCGAGTACGTCAAGACAGCCGACAGACTATGTTTTCTGCGCCGAATGCGAACAGCGTTTCAATCAGGGCGGAGAAACCTGGATCATGAACTCTGTCGCGCATGGCAGGCGTTTTCCGCTACTTGAACGCCTGGAAGTCGCGGTTCCAGAGCACACGCTTTCGGAGGCGGTCACCTACTCCGGCCGCGCAACGGGCATCGATACGGGGAAGCTTGGTTACTTCGCTCTTAGCATGGTCTGGCGCGGGGCGGTTCACGAATGGCCTCTGCCGTTCGGAGGAAAGTCAGTCCAATTGGACCTTGGGAGCATGGAGGAACCGATCCGGCAGTATCTCATGGGGGAATCGCCGTTCCCGCAGGATGCTGCCGTCCTCGTCCACGTTTGTGATGATCGCATTTCGCAAGAGAGCATTTTGGAACCGGGCAAGCGCGCTGACAACGACACGTCGTATGAGTTCCTCACACTTGGAGTTCACTTTTTCGTTTTCCTGGGACAAGCGGTGACTCCGGACATCCGGAATATGTGTTGCGTAACCTCAAACGACAAGGTTGTGTTCCGACGAAACTGCCGTGACCGGCTGATGCAACATTATGGCGACCTGGCGAGGGCAAGCAAGCGTTCGAGGATGGTTGAGTCTGAATGGCCCGATTGATGGGCCGTAAGGCCTCTGTACCCGACTGATGAACAGATAGCGTGCGCCGCTGCGCCAAACGGACTGATTCCGTCCGTTGCAGATCGCTACATCCGCCCGCGGCAACTTCATGCGGCGCCCAGGAGAGCCTTCTCGACCGTCTCCGGAAAACGGTCGATGACAGTTAGATAGGCGCGAACAGCGCTTGGCGGTTGCGATCGGCCAAGTTCCCAGTCCTGCAGTGTGCGACTGCTGAATCCGAATCGGCGAGCGAACTGAGATTGTGAGAGTCCCGATTTCGCGCGAATCGCCTTCACGTCCACCGGGCCAGAGACATCGTACTCGTATGCCCGCAGAAAGATCTCACCTCGAACATGCGCTGCCGATTCCTTCAACCCATGAACAACGTCCTTCCCGACGCGGCTGAGCTTTTCGGGCGCACGCCTATTTACCCGCTTGCTTCTTGGCATCTTTGGAACCTCCCACTCAAACATACGGACTTCCCGTATAGGTGTCAAGGCGTAAACGCTCACAGATCGCAGCAAACGCGGCTGAGGTGCGATGGGGCAAGAAGTAGTCTCCTAATGAACTTTGGAAAGAGACCTGCCCTCGGGGCCGTTTTCCATTCCCTGCTCTACAATTTTTTCAGCATCGATTTTGCATGACTGCGGATTGTTGGCGATCTGCGCGTAAACAACGCTTGGTAATGGGGCTTGGTAATGGGGCCTGTCGTTAACAAGTCAAGTTGTCCGGTTTTAATAATTCGTGATCTGTCCGCTTTGTGAAACAAAGCGATGCGGCCTTTAGGCCGCCGC
>JBAWDI010000391.1:0-6709 GCA_049590695.1 Bryobacteraceae bacterium | reverse complement strand
GGCGGGCGCGCTCACGTGCACCTGGGTGCCCACCGGGCGCTGGATACTGCACGGCGTGCTGCAATTGGCGCCGTCCACCGTCACCGTGAGGCCGGATAGCGAACTGTTCACCGTCAGTTGCCCCACGGGGTTATACGTGGCCACCAGCCGTACGCCCGTGTCCGCCGCGCTGGCAGGCACCGTGAAGCTCTGCGTCGCGGGCCCGCCGTTCGACCAACTGGCGAACGCCCAGATCCGGGCCTGCGCATCGGTCTGCTGCGCGGGCGCCTGCAGACTGTGGGTCTCCCCTACGCCCCAAATGAAATTGTTGCTGGGCCAGTTGCTCTTGCCGTCCACCGTGAAACTCAAGCCCGCCGGCAAGCTGGACAACGTAATCGTAGCGGCCGGGACAAAGGTCGCGGTGAGCGTGTCCGGCGCACTGAGCCCGGCCACCTGATACGCGTGGGTCGGAGCGCCCCCGTCGCTCCAGGAAGAAAACACCCACCAATGCCCCGCGTTGTCCGGTTGCGGCGAGACGATGCCGACGCTGTGCGTGCTGTCCCATCCCCACTCCATGGTCGTGGGCGTGGGCACCGGCGCGCGGTCCGCCAGCACCTCCAGTCCAGCCGGCACGGTCGCCAGATTGATGCTGCGCGCCACCTGAAATCTTGGATAGACCGAGACCGGTGTCGTCATCGTTACCGTGTCCTGAAACCCCTGAATCACCTGGTTCGGCCCCGCCAGCCAGCCCGCGAATACGTAACCTGGATTGGGGAATGCCAACAGCGTGACCGTGCTCCCGACTCCCGTCCAGATGTTCGCGTCGGACTTGTACACGGTGCCTCCCACATTAATCACGCCGGGGCCTTCCTGGCAGGACACCGGGTCCCCACAGGCATAGAACAGAAGGCTCAAGTCGTATTGCGCGGTGAACACGGCCTGATACTCCGGAATGCTGGGATCGGCCGTGACGATCATGGGATTTCCCGCAAAGGTCGCGGCCCCAAACGTCCAATTGTTGAACACGAATTGCATCTGGCCCTGGGACTGGGTGGGCGGAGACACCAGCAACGTATGTTTGCTGCCGGTGGGCCACACGGCGCTCATGACACTCAGATAGCTCTGGCCGTCCACGCTGAAGAAGAGACCCGGCGGCACCGTTGAGATGCGGGTGGCCGCCCCCAGGTCCTGTCCCGGGCATCGCGGAGCAAGCGCCGCCAATATCATGATTGCAATAGAAACTTGTGGAAACTTCGATACCAATTCTTTCATGGCCGCACGTTCCTGGTGCCCGCGAACGCCCTGTGAGGACACGGGCAACACTCTGTTCACGCCCGGAGTATACGCGTAAAACACCGAAAATACACGGCTAACTTTGGTAATGCGGCGTTTATTAGCCTTATCGATCATTGATTCCACCGCGGCGCCGGCATTAAATCGTAACTGTCGGACATTACTTATGCGCTGGAACATCTGTCTACTCTCGATTTCGCTTGCGGCGGCTCTCGCGAGCGCTGCCATGCCCGCGCGGGCAGCCACCTTCGGGACGGTTGTTCCGATCGCCGGCCCCGCTTCCGATATTGCCCTCGATCAGTCTCGCGGTGTGCTCTATATCGCCAACTTCACCGCCAACCGCATTGAGGTCATGTCCACCGCGGATTACTCGATTCGCACTTCCATGAACGTGGCGCCCCAGCCGGGCGCGCTGGCTCTCTCTTTCGATTCGCAGTTTCTCCTGATCGCCCACTTCGGCAATTTCACGCCGCCCAATACCGGCCAGAACCTCGTCACGCTCATCAACTTGAACAACAACACGCGCCAGACCTTCTCCACCGGCGATCCACCGCTGGGCGTGGCCTTCACCGCCAACGGCGAGGCCCTGATCGTGACCACCACCAGCTTCGTCGTGTTCGATCCGGTTTCGGGCCAAATGCAGGTATTGGCCACTTTCGCCAACCTGGCCCAAACCCTCCCCGCCGCCCTGGCCACCTTTCCCTCGCAGGTGATCGAGGCCGCCCTGGCCACCTCCGCCGACGGCTCGACTGTCTACGGCATCGCCAGCAGCGGAACGGCCCAGGTTCTTTACCGGTACGTAGCCAATTCGGGTCTTTTGTATGCCATAAGCTGGGTGTTTTCGCCCGCGCCTTTGCCGCGCGTCAGCGTCGCCGCCGACGGCTCGTGGTGCATGATCGGCCAGTACCGCCTGGGCCCGTTCGCCCCCGACTCCGTCTTGGCCCAATTCCCCAACTCGGCGGCTTCCACCAATATCGGCGGCAACGCCATCGATTCGAAAGCCGGCGTCATTTACGCGCAGATTCTCACAGCGTCCCCGCAGACTGCAACCTCCACCTCCACCTCAACCCCAACCAGCCCCACAACCACCACACCGGCGGCGCCGGCGCAACCTGCCGCGCCGCCGGTGCTGTCCATCCTGGCCGCGGACAATCTGACCGTCCAGGACACCCTGTCGCTGGCCGAGAACATCGTCGGACGCGCCGTGCTGAGTTCGGCTGGGGATGTGCTCTACGCCGTCTCCGACAGCGGCGTGACGGTGCTGCCGGTCGGCAAGCTCAACCAGTATCACCGCCTGGCCGCTTCCCCGTCCGATCTGGTGGCGCTCGGCAGTTTCTGCAACCACAACGCCGTCACCACGAACCTCACCATCACCGATCCCGGCGGCGGCCATACGGATTTCGCGATCAGCTCCAACGTAGCCGGCGTCACCATTTCGCCCTCTTCCGGCGTTACCCCGGCTACCGTGCAGGTGAGCGTCGATCCCACCGCCTTCCAGAATCAGAACGGCACCGTCGCCGTGCCGCTCACCATCGCTTCCGCCAGCGCCGTGAACCTTCCCCCCACCGTCCGCCTGCTGGTCAACACCCGCGCCCCCAATCAGCGCGGAACCTTGGTGGATGTCCCCGGCAACAACGTGGATATTCTGGCCGATCCGGCCCGCAGCCGCTTCTACGTCCTCCAGCAGGACCGCAACCAGGTGCTGGTGTTCGACGGCGCCACCTACCAGCAGATCGCCGCGCTGCGCACCGCCACCACACCCACGCAGATGGCCATCACCTTCGATCAGAAGTACCTGCTGATCGGCCACGACAATTCGCAACTGGCGTTCGTCTACGATCTGGATTCGTTCCAGCAGCAGACGCCCATCATCTTCCCGTCGGGCCACTATCCCCGCTCCCTGGCCGCATCCGGCAGCGCCATCCTGGCCTTGGTTCGCAACGCCGGCGCCGGCGGCGCCGGCATGATCGACACCGTGGATTTATTTACCCGGCGCGCTACCGCGCTGCCCAGCCTGGGGATTTACGTCAATAGCGTGAACCCCTCGGGCGTGCTGGCGCCTTCGCCCAACGGCGCTACCGTCCTGGTGGCCATGGCCGACGGCAACGTGATGCTCTACGACGCCAGCGCCAATACGTTCACCGTATCGAGAAAGGACGTGACCGCTCTCCAGGGCCCGTACGCCGCTTCCAGCTATGCCTCCTATCTCATCGGCAACACCTGGCTGAATGCGTCGCTGGTCCCCGTGGGCACGCTGGAAACGGCTTCCGGCACCCCTTCCGGCTTCGCTTTCGTGAACCAGGCCGGCTTCCGCACCACCACGCCGGCGGCATCCAGCCCAGGCGTGATTGAACGCGCCGATCCTACCCAGGCAGCCGCCACCCCTACCGCCATGGTGGAGGCGCCGCTGGTTCCGACGACTGCATGGCCCTTCACTCGCACCCTGGCGCCGCTCGCCGACCAAAGCGCCGTCATCTCGCTGACGGTTTCCGGCTTTACCGTGCTTCCCTGGAATTACGACGCGGCCGTCGCGCCGCCTCAGATCTCGAGCGTGGTGAATGCCGCCGATGGCACCAAGCCGGTGGCGCCGGGCGGCCTCATCAGCGTGTACGGCCAGCAGATGAGCCCCGTCAACGTCGCCACCCAGCAGATCCCGCTGCCCACCGCGCTGGGCGAATCGTGCCTCACCGTCAACGGCGTGGCCGTGCCCATGCTGTTCGTCTCCGGCCAGCAGATCAACGGGCAGTTGCCGGCCAACGTGAACGGCAACGCCACCATGACGCTGTTCACGCCCGGCGGCATCAGCAATAACTTCTACTTCTCGATCTTGTCCGCGGCTCCCAGTATCTTCCGCAGCGGGACGGCGGGGCCGGAAACCGGGCTGGCCACCATCTATCGCAACGACAACGGCCAGCTCATCACGCCCACCAATCCCATCCACCCCGGCGATATCATCGTCATCTACGCCACCGGCATGGGCCGTACTTCGCCGTTCGTGGATTCCGGATTGCCCGCGCCCGCCCTGCCACTGCCCAATACCGTGATCTCCGCGTCCGTGACCCTGGGCGGAGCTCCCCTGAACGTCCTCTACGCCGGCCTGGTCCCCGGCGAAGTGGGCGTCTACCAGATCAACGCGTCGGTTCCTTCGGGCGTGCCGCAAGGCATGGACATCCCGCTGGTGGTCTCCCAAGCGGGCAGTTCCACCACCCTGAGCGTGCGCGTAGTCAACTAACAACCGCAACAGGAGATTCACATGAGGACGCTCGCATTATCGATCTTGCTCTTGGCCGCCGCGGCCGCCGCCGGCCGCGCCCAGCAGTGGGAAGTTGGAGGGATTGGCGGCGGCGGGTTCTTGAGCAATGTCGCGGTGACCGGCTCGCCCGGTTCGGCGACCGCCGGTTTCCAGACCGGCGCCGCCTTCGGCGCGTTCTTGGGCAACAACCTGAATGGCCATATTGGCGGCGAATTCCGCTACGCCTACCTGCAAAATAATCTGCAACTGTCGAGCGGCGGCTCCTCCGTCTCGTTTTCCGGCGTGGCCCACGTGGTGCACTATGACTTGATCCTGCGCACCTCTCGTAAGAACTCCCCCGTGCAGTTCTTCGCCGCCATCGGCGGCGGCATGAAAATCTTCCGCGGAACCGGCGCGGAGGCGGCTTATCAGCCCCTCAGCCAGTATGGCTACTTCACCAAGACCCAGGCCCTCAAGCCGATGGCCAGCGTGGGCGGCGGAATGAAGTATTTTATCAGACGCAATGTCTGTCTGCGAACCGAATTCCGCGATTACATCACCGCCTTCCCCAAGGAAATCATCACTCCGGCTCCAGGCGCGAAATTTGGCGGTATTCTGCACGATTTCGTCCCCATGGTGGGCCTCAGCTACGAATTCTGACAGCCCACCGGCTCCCTCCTGGTTCCGGCTGGGGCGCGAATGCCGCCACAGCCGGATTCCTTTTTGACTCCTTGGCGCCCAGCTTCAAAAACGCCACTCGAAGGCGCCCGCCCCCAAACAACCCAAGACCCCGCGCACCTCGGTACTATGCGGCCCCTCGACGCGCCGCCGCGTGACTGGGGTCCCTCACTCCGCAGGGCCGCGGCGCCGTGTTAGCCTCCAATATTGGATATTTTCCACACAGGACGATTCCAGGCCGCTCGCGGTCCGAGCCGGCATTCCAGGTACATACTCAAGTGCCGTTACCTCCACGCCTGAAGCAGTTCATTTTCCGCTTGCTGGGCAAGGACCCGGCAGCCGTGGTGGTCGCCTTCTCCACCGGCGATCCCGAACTGTGCCGGCGCATGGCCCAGGAAATCCGCGAGCTGGTGCCGGACCGCCGGCACTTCCTCGCGACCGAAGAGAATTGGCCGGAACTGCGCATCGAGCTCAAGCGCTACCGCATCGCCCTGGCGCCCGTCATGCTGACGCGCCAGCCCAGCGCCTTACGCCGCGCGGCCTATCGGCTGGCGCCGCGCAAGATCCTGGCTTACAACTCGCGCCTCGAACGCCACCACCTGCGGTTCAATCTGGCCTCGTTCCTGTTCTGGCGCGGCGTCCCGCTCGACCGCATCTATCTGCGCCCCTGGTGGTGGCCGTGGCCCAAACGCGAGCACACCGAGGTCACCCAGGGTTATCGCGCCATGGAAGGCCGCGCCACCTCGCCCGGGCGCCAACGCGTGGCCGTGCTCTCTCCCTATTTCCCCTACCCGCTCGCGCACGGCGGCGCAGTGCGCATCTACAACCTGCTGCGCGAGATGGCGCGCGAGTTCGATGTCGAGCTGCTCTCCTTCTTCGACACCCCCGAGGAGCCCGACCCCGCCCCGCTGCTGGAATTTTGCGCCCGCCTGGCGCTGGTGAGGAAGCCGCGCTACCGCGAGCCGCGCTGGTCCACGCTGCTGCCCCCAGAAGTACGCGAGTTCCACTCTCCTGGCATGTGGTGGGCCCTCGCCGAAGAGCGCCGCGCCTTCGGTTTCGAACTGGTACAGGTGGAGTACACGCAACTGGCGCGCTATGGCGGCGACATTCTGGTCGAGCACGACGTCACCTTCGACCTGTTCCGCCAGGCCGCGCTGCGCGAGCGTACGCTCTCGGCGTGGTGGGATTGGTTCCGCTGGCGCCGTTTCGAAACCCGCCAGGCGCGCCGCTACCGCCGCGTGGTGGTGATGTCGCCCAAAGACGCCGAACTGCTCGGGCCGGCCGCGTCCACGGCGGTGGTCCCCAACGGCGTCGACCTGACGCGCTTCCACCCCCAACCCGAACAGCCCGGCGAACGCCTGCTCTTCATCGGCTCGTTCCGCCATTCTCCCAACGTGGCCGCCTACCGCTTCTTCACCGAACAAGTCTGGCCGCTGCTGCGTGAAAAATTTCCGCGGATGACCCGGACGGTGGTCTGCGGCCCCGATCGTCTGACTTACTGGCGCGCCTTCGCCGATTCCCCAGAGC
>JBAWDI010000390.1:0-7834 GCA_049590695.1 Bryobacteraceae bacterium | reverse complement strand
CAACAGGAATAAGGTCCTCATCGACCCCTACGCGCGCGGCAATACCAACAGCCTCTGGAACCGCGCCGGAGCCCGCGGGCCGGATGACAATGTGGCCGCTTCCATGCGCTCGGTGGTCATCGACCCCTCCGCCTATGACTGGGAGGGCGACCAGCCCCTGAACCATCCCGTCGAAGACGCGATTGTCTATGAGATGCACGTCCGGGGATTTACTCGATCGCCGTCCTCCGGCGTCGCGCACCCCGGAACCTTCGCTGGAATCATTGAAAAGGTCCCCTACCTGAAAGACCTGGGCGTGACCGCCATCGAGTTACTGCCGGTCTTCGACTTCGATGAGACCGATGTCTTGCGCGTGGTCGATGGCCACCCTCTGCCGGACTACTGGGGTTACAGCACCATGGGCTTTTTTGCGCCTCAGTCCGCTTATTGCGTCAGTCCCCAGGCGGGCAACCACTTACTCGAATTCCGCGACATGGTGAAGGCGCTGCACCGCGCCGGCATCGATGTGATTCTCGACGTCGTGTTCAATCACACCGATGAAGGCAATCAGCTAGGTCCAACCTTCTCGTTCAAGGGCATCGACAACCGCACTTACTACTTCCTGGTGCCTTGGGACTTACAGTATTACATGGATTTCTCCGGCTGCGGCAATACCTTCAACTGTAACCACCCCATCGCCCAGAAACTGATCGTCGAATGTCTGCGCTACTGGGTGCGGGAAGCCCACGTCGATGGCTTCCGCTTCGATGAAGGCTCCATCCTCTCGCGCGGCGAGGACGGAATGCCCAGCGCCCATCCGCCGGTGGTCTGGCAGATCGAACTGGATGACGAGCTGGCCAATGCCAAAGTGATCGCAGAGGCCTGGGACGCCGCCGGCCTCTACCAGATCGGCCATTTTCCCGGGGACCGCTGGGCGGAGTGGAACGGCCGTTATCGCGACGATATCCGCCGCTTCGTCAAGGGCGACCCGGGTTTGGTGGGCGCCGTGGCTTCCCGCCTGGCCGGCAGCTCCGACATCTACCAGGAGCGGGGTCAGTTGCCGGTCAACAGCATCAACTTTGTAACTTGCCACGATGGCTTCACCCTCAACGACCTGGTCTCATATAACGACAAGCATAACCAAGCCAACGGCGAAGGCAACCGCGACGGCATCGACGATAACCTGAGCTGGAACTGCGGCGTCGAGGGCGACTCCAGCGATCCGGCGGTCGAGGCTCTCCGCAACCGGCAGGTGCGCAACTTCGCGGCCCTGCTCCTGCTCTCGCGCGGCGTCCCCATGTTCGCCGCCGGCGACGAGGTGCGCCGCACCCAGCAGGGCAATAACAACGCCTATTGCCAGGATAACCAGACCAGTTGGTTCGATTGGACGCTGGTAGCGAGCCACCGCGACCTGCTCCGCTTCTGGAAACGCATGATCGAGTTTCGCAAGAGGCATGCCGCGCTGCGCCAGCGGCGCTTCTTTACCGGCGCGGTGAATGACCGCGGGCTGGCGGACGTGACTTGGCACGGCACCAAGCTCGACACTCCCGGGTGGTCCGATCCGGAAGCGCGGGCGCTGGCGATGACGCTGGCCGGCTTCAACGGCGACCCCGACCTCCACGTGATGGTGAACATGCATTGGGAAAGCCTGGAATTCGAGTTGCCCGCGGTGCCGGGCCGGCGCTGGTCGATAGCCGTGGACACGGCCCAGACGCCCCCCCACGACATCGCGGACCCGGGCCATGAGACGGCAGTTACCGGCATCACGTGCACCGTCGAGCCGCGATCCGTGGTGGTCCTGGTCGACAAGACGCCGTAGGGGCCCAGGCACGCGCGGCCAGGCGTTGGGCGCATACCTGAACCAGAAACACGATGCCCACCACCACACTGTTGTGGTTCCGCTCCGCGGCCACAATGCGCGTCGTATGTTCGCCGCCGAGCCGGCGCTGCCCATCCTATTCCCGAAATTGTAACTATTTCCGGGTTACGCGTTGTTTTTCTCGCCAGAGAAGTTACAATAGCCCTTTGTCATTGGATCGAATAGCTTAAGGAGAACTCCATGCAATGTGCCTCCGCACTGCGAACGCTGCTGATCGCAGTGTCCGTCGCCCTGCTTTTGGCTGCTTCGCCTGTCGCCGCCCAGCAGACCTATGTGAGCCAGTTAGATGTTTTCACGGGATACGCCTTCCTCGACAGCCCCCACATCAGTCTCTTCGAAAACGGTTTTCAGGCGCAGTTCGGCTACCGGCCGAAACCCTGGTACTCACTCGGTTTCGACTACAGCATTTCCTCCGGTGATCTGGTCTTGACACCGGACCTGCTGCCAGCCACCTTGGCGCAGCCGATAGCAGGAGCGATCGCCCAACTGATCGCCGCGCACCAACTCCCTGCCGGGTACGCCTTAGCGGTGCCGGCTCATTCGAGGACGCAGACCTTCGCTGTTGGCCCGCAGCTTGCCTATCGCCACTTTTCGCACCTCACGCTGTTTATCCGGCCATCGCTCGGGGCCATCCACGAGGTCGCCACCCCGCACCCCGGCGATGCCTTCGCCACTTCCATCGCTGCGGAACTGGCGCCATCCGGCAAGAAGACGGATTGGACTGGATTCTATGGATTCGGCGGCGGCTTCGACATCCTTTTCTCCAAGCACGTCGGCATACGCACGCAAGCCGATTTGGTGTACGATCACCTGTTCAACGACGTGTTGAAGGATGGCCGCTGGACCGTCCGCTTCTCGGTTGGTCCCTGCTTCAACTTCGGCAAGAATATCGCCAAGTAGGACCCGCCCTCAGTCTTCCGCCACCGAGCGCTGGGCCAGTTCCCCAAACAGGGGCAGCGGGTAGGCCTCTTCGTGAGCGGCTTTCACCATCATGAAGATCGACATGCCCAGCAATAACGCCTCGACGATGCCGTGGATGTGGAGTTCGGGCGCCATCCGGAACATGGGCCGCAATACCCAATCCTCCATCAGCCACGCCACGAACAGGTACAGGCCTTGGAAGGCGTGGAACCGGACCGTGCGGTCGCGGCGGAACTTCTCCGATGCCAGGACGATGATGGATGCGATCCAGCCAATCCCCGGGATATAGCAGAGGATCGACGCGGTTCGCGGCTGGAGGCCCGCCAGCGGGTCGGCGCTGGATGGAGACGCCGCCGGCCCCACCGGCTGGCGCGCGCCGCACTGGCGGCAATAGGCCTCGGTTGCGCCCACCTGGTTCCCGCACTGGCTGCAAAACGGCATCTGCTATCTGATACGTTATTCGATTGCGGCTTGTTCCGGCAACCACGCCGGCGCTACAGCACCGTGCTAACATCTCGCCATGCGAAAGCTGTTTCCAGGCATCCTGTTCCTGGCCTGCGCGGCCGCTTTGCCGGCAGCCGGGAACCTCGAGATCTACTTCATCGACGTCGAAGGCGGACAAGCCACGCTGTTCGTTTCGCCCTCCGGCGAATCCATGCTGGTGGATACCGGCTGGGCCGATTTCAACCACCGCGATGCCGGGCGCATCATCGCCGCGGCCAAAACGGCCGGTATAAAGCGGATCGACTACCTGGTGATCACCCACTATCATGCCGACCATGTCGGCGGCGTGCCGGAGCTTGCCGAGAAGCTGCCCATTCGCACCTTCGTGGATCACGGCGCCCAAACCGAAACCACGCGCGATGCCCAGGTGCTCTACAACGCGTATATCGCGTTCCGCGACAAAGGCAATCACATCCAGGTCAAGCCCGGCGACGTCATCCCGATTAAAGGTATCGACGTGAAGGTGCTTTCCTCGGCCGGCGAGTTGCTCGCGTCTCCGCTTCCCGGCGCGGGCCAGCCCGACGCGGAGTGCGCCAGCTTCCAGCGGCATGCGGTGGACACCACCGAAAACGCGCAGTCCGTGGGCCTGCTCATCGCCTACGGCGGTTTCCGCATGATCGACCTGGGAGATCTCACCTGGAACAAGGAATACGACCTGGTTTGCCCCGTAAACAAGATCGGCACGGTGGACCTGTACCTGGTCTCTCACCACGGCATGGACCTGTCCGGGTCGCCGCAACTGGTGCATGCCCTGCACCCACGTGTGGCCATCATGAACAACGGCGCGCGCAAGGGTGGCGCGGCTGAAACCTGGCAGACCATCCACAGCTCGCCCGGCCTTGAGGACCTCTGGCAACTGCACTTTGCCGTAGCCGGCGGCCAGGACCACAACTCGCCCGCTCCGTTCATCGCCAACGTGGACGATCCGTGCGAAGGCCAGTGGATTCGCGCCACCGTGCGGAAGGACGGAGCGTTCACCGTTTACAATAGCCGCAACAAGTACGAAAAGAGCTACTGAGGCAGGCTACTTTTTGTTGGGCTTCGGCTGCGTTGCGGGGGTCTCTTTGGTCTTGTCGTCGGGCAGCGGCGGCAGCGGATCGGTGTCGTACGTGATACCGGCTTCCGCCGAGTACTTGCGGTACAGGCGGAACTCCTCGTCGAGTCTTGTCAAAACGTCGCCGCCGCTCATGAGGACCTGCGATTTCAGAGGCAACAGAAAAGTATGCCCCGAGATGTCCTGGTAATCGTAGAAGAGGTCGTCTTCCGCCTTCCGGATGGGGAAGTCCGGCGGAATGTTCTCCGCGATGGTCGTCACTCGCATCACTACGTGCGTCTTGGGGTCCACTTCCACCAGCCCCCGGTACGCCGTGATAATGCTGAGTTTGGCATCCTCCACCACCAGCCGGTACTGCGAGCGGGACTGCGACACGTGGTAGGCAAACGCCATGACCAGCTTGCGGTCCAGCGTGCCCCAGTGGTCCCACTCGAAACGGGCTTCGGTGGATGGCTCGAAGATCTCGCGCAACATGCTGCCGAACTCGCCGAACGACTTGCTGCCGCCCATCTGTTCGTAGTCCTTGTTGACGATGGCGTTGTTGGCCAGCACCACCGTGTACTTTTCCTTCTGCTCGAAGTAGCTCAGGCGTATCTGCAAAACGTCTTGCGCCTGCCAGGAAGGCTCGCTGAGGGCGCTGCCGCCCCACCTGGTGCCGGGCATGGGCGCCGCATACCGCCTCGTCACCTGCGTGCAAATGAAGTCGGGCAGGTTCTTGCTGTAGTTCAGCGCATACTCGCGCATATCCGAGAGGATGGCCGCCTGTTCCTCGGAAGATGGCGGCGCGATGGGCGTGGGCGGGGCTTCGGGCACGATGGGCTTGGCCGCCGCCAGGTCCTTCGTCCGGTCTCGCAACGCCTCCAGCGCCTGCAAGGTCTTCGCCCCGATGCCTTGGCCCTGCATCTCTTCAATGGTGCGGTCGTCCAGGCGCTCCGTGAGTTTCACCTTGGCCAGGAATTTCGCCACCTCGCCATCCGTCTGCTTCCCCTCCTTGATGAGCTGCTCGGAGGACTGGATGAAGCTGACCAACTCCCGCAAGTTCAGAGTCTGGGTCTGGGCCGCTGCGACCAGGCAGACCGCGAACACGCCAGCCAGCAGGTGATAACGCATACGTATCCTCATTTTCTCATGACGCACGGCGGGCGTGCAGGTTACCGGGAGGTCCGGCCGTCCACGTAGTGCGCTTTCACGCGTCGCGCCGCGGCGCGGCCCACCACCGCCGCCAACTGCTCCTCCGAGGCCGCGCGCACCAGCTCCGAGCTGCCCAACTCCTTCAGCAGCTTCTGCACCGTCCTTTTTCCCACGCCCGGGATGGCGTCCAGCTCGCTCGAGAGCTGCCGCGCGTTCCGCCGCGACCGGTGGAACGTCACCGCGAAGCGGTGCGCCTCGTCGCGGATGGATTGAATCAGGTGCAGGATGGGCGAGAAGCGGTCCAGCACCACCGGCTCGTCTTCCTGCCCATAGACGTAGACGATCTCCTCGCGTTTGGCGATCGAGGCCAGCGGCTGGTCGGCGATCCCGACCGCTTCCAGCGCTTCGGCCGCCGCATGCAACTGCCCGATTCCGCCATCGATCAGCACCAGCCCCGGCATCGGCCGCTTCTCTTCCCGAAGCCGGGCATAGCGCCGCGCCACCACCTCACGCATGCTGGCGTAATCGTCGTTGCCGATCACCGTCTTGACGATGAATTTGCGGTAGTCCGATTTCTTCATCCGGCCGTCCTCCCACACCACCATGCTGGCCACCTTGTCCGTGCCCTGTATGTGGGAGACGTCGAAACACTCGATGCGCGCTGGCGCCGCGGGCAGGTTCAGGGCGTCTTCGAGCGCTTCCTGAATGGCGCGGGACGAGGGTTTCAGCACGCGAAAGCGCGTGTCGAAGCTATGTTTGGCGTTGGTCCCGACCAGGTCGAGCAGCGCTTTCTTCTGGCCGCGCTGAGGCGTGCGGATCTCCACGCGATGGTTCCGTTTCTCCGAAAGCAGCTCCTCCAGGGCCTCGCGATCCTCGAACTCCACGGGCACGTGGATTTCCGCCGGGATGAACTGCTGGTCCAGGTAGAGCTGCTTGAGCAGCGCGGAGAAGAACTGCGGCTCGTCGAAATCCGGCTGGTCTTCCCAGAAGAACTCGCGGCGGTCCACAATCTGGCCGTGGCGCAGGTGGAACAGGTTCAGGGCCACCAGGGGCGGCTCGGCGTAGCAGGCGAAAATATCCACATCGTCGCCTGTGGCCGCGGACATTTTCTGCCGCTCCTCGATCTCTTCCACCGTGGCCAGCAGGTCGCGCAGCGAAGCGGCTTGCTCGAAGCGCATCTCCGCGGAGGCCGCTTCCATGCGCGCGCGCAGGCCGCGCGCCAGGTCGCTGTGCCGGCCCTCCAGCAACAGCTTCACGTCGCGCACCGCGCCGGCATAGGCGTCGTCCGTGGTCAGACCTTCGACGCAAGGTCCCAGGCAGCGGTGAATGTGATATTGCAGGCACGGCTTGGGATGGTAGCGCGTCAGGTCTACCTTGCACGACGGCACCTGGAAATGCCGGTGGATGAAATGCACCAGGCGGTGCGCCAGGTTGGCCGGAAAGTAAGGGCCGAAGTAGGTCGCGCCGTCCTTCCGCAGCCGGCGCGTCACGTAGACCCGCGGGTACTTCTCGTGCGTGAGCTTGATGTACGGGTAGGTTTTGTCGTCGCGCAGCAGAACGTTGAAGCGCGGCTGGTACTGCTTGATGAGGTTGTTCTCGAGCGCCAGCGCCTCTTTTTCGTTATCCACCAGGATGTAATCGATGTCGCGCGCTTCCGCCATCAGCGATCCGGTCTTGGCGTCGGCCAGCTTGTCCTCGGAAAAGTAGCTGCGGACGCGGTTGCGCAGGCTCTTGGCCTTGCCGACGTAGATGACGCGGCCGCCGGCATCCTTGTACAGATATACGCCGGGAACCAGCGGAAGCTGGCCTGCCTTGTCGCGGAGTTCCATGGGAGGGGAGGCTATAATTAAATTATGTCACGCTGGATTCCGGCGCTGTTCGTGGCTTCGGTGGCGCTGGTCCACGCACAGGATCAGGGCGGCCAACTGAAGAAGCAGCGGCCGCAGCCGGCCACAACCGGCAAGCAGGAGGTCCCCCCGGAAGAAGACACCTCGCTGGCGGTGAAAGAGTATTCCTTCAATCCCCTCCAGTCCGAGAATGAACTGAAGGTCGGAAACTTCTACTTCAAGACGGGCAAATACCGGTCCGCCGCCATGCGGTTTACCGAAGCCACCAAGTGGAACGACGGCAACAGCGAGGCCTGGCTGCGGCTGGGTGAGACCGAGGAAAAGTTGAAGGACCCCAAGGCCGCCAAGGAAGCGTATACCAAGTACCTGGCGCTCGCCTCCGACGCCAAGAATGCCGCCGAGATTCGCAAGAAGCTGCAAAAGCTGAAGTAGGCTTCGGGTCCTGTCGCGAAATGCCCTTCCGAGCCGCGACCGTCGGAATAAATGGGCAAGCTAAAGCATGCCCCACCACGGTGGGGC
>JBAWDI010000389.1:0-15410 GCA_049590695.1 Bryobacteraceae bacterium | reverse complement strand
AGCCAAAGAACAAACTCTGGCGTAGTAGCTTACGGTAAATTTCTGAAGACCAAGGGTCGGACCAGACGAGATACCGCGACTTCTTCACTGCCACGGCGACGTCACGGAGTATGCGCTCGCGAATGTAGTCTGGGTAAACCAGTTCGGTGAGATGTTGAATCTCGGCAGGAGTGAAGTAAACCAAGTACTCACGGACAAATGAATAGGCTGGCTCGCGCTCGCTGAGAGCGAACTGCTGGAGCCAACCCGCGAGACTTTCGACAAAGCGGACGCCAGCAACGAAATCGCTGTACCCGTCGTACTTGAATCGGGACATAAGTTGCAACCACGCGAACTCCTTTCGCGAGCGCTCCAAATCCCATTCCATGATCTCACCGAGGACGGCAAGCGCAAGGTCTTGGTTCATTCGCCACTCCTGTCAAGCCGAAAGGTTAACATCCTATCCGACGGCTCCATATGCTCCAGATACCATCGCGTTGCCTGACTGTTGCGAAATCCCGCGGGCGCTAGATTCCAGCACCTGTCCGGTACCGAGGAAACCTCGTGGGCACTAAGTGAATACGGTGTTCCAAGTAATGCGAAGTCGTTGCCAGGCCACTTTCCGATATCACCAATGCAGAGGAACGCGGGTGTCGGAGCTACCACGGTCGTTGCGAGACGTTCGAGCAAACGGATCTTCGTAATCCCTGGCGCGAGCAGGTCAACAGAGTGGGCTGATCGCAAACATGTAATGCCATGTGCAAACGTGTCGGCCGTGAGGTCGCAAACCAAATCATACACTCGTTCCGTATTGGCCGGGGAAGTACTGATTACGGTTACCTGGTATGGCTTGCGGTCCAGTTGCGCAATACTTTTGAGCGCCACCGATGATGCAAGGCGCTCCCCAACCGTCTGCATAACGGCTGCCTCTGGAACCGCGTCCGGAAAGGTGTCGTCGTCATCGAGCATTGCGATCTCGGCTCCGTTGTGATACGCGATGACGACCTGTGGCCACCATCTTGAGCCAAGACACTGGCGCAGGGCTGCCCGGACGGATTTCCCGCGGCCAGTTGCAACGCCAATGCGGGCGCCCGCACGCAGGAGTGACTCAAGAGGACTTGCGATACTCGAGGGCAGCGTCGTATAGCGGAACTGGTCATCGCAGACGGTTCCATCGTAATCAAGCACGAGAGCCTCAAATCTGGTGCTTTCGAGCTGGGCGAGGAATCGATCGTAGGCTTCGTTCCATCGGTCTGCATTTTCCCGAGAAAGCAATTGTATCGGACAACCGGCCTTACGTTCGATTGCCACCTTTCTTAGAATCGTACCAGTTGCCTGTTTGCCCCAGGCGTTGAGGTGATAGACTCGTCGGCCAAATTCCGGAACACCGGGTTTCCCAGGGTCGATCTGTTTCGCATCTCCGATGAACCCCGCGACATAGAGGACCGCAACGAGCGCCGCAAGAGCAGCGTGCTCCCCTTTCGAGGAGATGCGAATCGGCGCTACCGCTACCTCGCCCGGCAAGAGGGCGAGCGTGCGCTCCGCCACTCGGCTGTCCTCTTCTGTTATAAGCGCGAGGACGCCGGTCTCCGCGCCCTTCTTGGCGAGCCAATGGTGCCGCCCATGCGCGAAATTGCGGTAATCGCTCACTTGTACCGCCGCGAGGGCAGCTTCGCTACACTTGGACTCTAGATCGAAGGCCGCCGACATTGACGGCCCACCTCCGTGCAGGACTAGCAGGTAGGGGCGCTTCACGGTCGTGAGACATGTCTCGCGAAGGGCCTCCACCCATCGGTCGATTCCGCTTGACGCCTGCAACAGTTCCTCAAGGTTCTGCGGGATGTCCGCCCCCTGATGCGTGAGTTGGGAATAGGAACGAGAAACTATGATCGCCAACGCCAGAAGGGAGTTTGTTGCGACAAAGCCATCTCGAAGGTCAAGTGGGGCCTCGCCGCATCTCACGAACTCATACTCGGCGCATAGCCGCGCCAGCGGCGAATCCTTGGCCAGGCAGAGGACGTTCAAAAAACTGGGTTCCTGTTGAATCATCCTACGGCAGACGCCCAACACGTCGGGGTTGTTTCCACTGGCACTCAGAATCAGCGCGGCTGTGCCCCGCAGATTAGCCAGAGTGGCTGCCTGCAACGGTGTGACGGCCACTCCCAGCCTACCGGTCGCTTTTTGGTGACACCACGCTGCATGCACCGCGGCGGAGAATGACCCTCCAGATCCTACGGCCACAAGTGGCAGCAATGATCCGTCCATCATGCCCCGTGAAAAACGGGGAATGTCCACCTGATTCGCCCACCCGTACGTGGCCGGCAGATGCTCCAGTTCCGACCAGTACGGTTTACCCAATTTGTCCTCGTTGATCCAGTTGTTTCGTGTACTCTTTCATCATATCTCCCCTTGAAGGATACGGCGGGAAGTCCTTACAATATAACGCGGTAGCTGATTTCTACAGAGACCCGGGCTCAGCCCCAGACCGTATATTACCAAACTGGGCGAATAAAAAGCGAATATGCGGTCGGCGCGGCACTACCAGGCGCGAGCGGCGTCATCAGATCGTGCGCGACCAGGAACGCTCCTGCTCATCCAGCCGGCGTCTGGATACTTCCAGATGTATGGTCTGGAGGCCGCTATTGCTGCTTTTGAGTTCGGATACGCAAACGCCAACCAATTCAGCTGCGAAATACAGCCGCTTCTTCGGCCAAGTACCCATGGCGGATGTTCGGGCCCTTCGGTTCCCAAGCGCCGGAATTTACTCCCCATAAGTCGTTAGCGCCCTATCGGGAGTGCCGCGGCGGAAATCTCTCGCGGAAACGGAACAAGATTCGGGCCGCGGCACTTTCGATAGGGGCGACTTGAAGGAAGTGGCCGATTCGATCCGCTATGGAGCTACTATCGATTCCCTTTGCAATGAGCGACTTGCAGGAGGGCTGATGACTCTCCGCGAGCCGAATTCCGAACTGCACTGGGCTTCCGCTCGACCAGAGGATAACACGCCCGCGACAGCCGTGGCCGTAGGCCACTTCGTTCAAGTCGGCTTTCCACAGGTAATGTTTGCCTCAGGCATGGGGGCGCTGGATATCGTGGTATGCTGACGTTGGCCGCGAGGCCAAAGAGGAAATTGTGGACGAGACCGGCGCGAGCCGGTTTCCGCGGGACGATCTGTAGGCTGTAGGAGACAATCGTGAAATCAGGAACTCTGTTTTGCTCCACTTTAGTGTTCGCTTTCGCCCTCACCGCCGCTCCTTCGGACATCCCCCACTTGCGGAAGCAGGGCACGGCCACCCAACTGATCGTGGACGGCCAGCCGTTCCTGGCGCTGGCGGGGGAACTGAGCAACAGCAGCCCCTCGAGCGTCGAGTACACGAAGCCGATTTGGCCGATGCTCGCGGCGGCAAAACTCAACACGGTCCTGGCGGGCGTCTACTGGTCCCAGGTTGAACCACAGGAAGGGAAGTTCGACTTCAGCGTACCGGACGGCCTGATCCGGGAAGCCAAGAGCCACAACCTGCGTCTCGTGTTTCTATGGTTCGCCAGTTGGAAGAACGGTCTGTCCGGCTACCCGCCCGACTGGGTGAAGAGGGACTTCCGACGTTTCCCGCGCGCCCAGATAGTAGGGGGCACCTGGCCCGTGTTCGGATTCGGGCAGCCGCGCGTCCAGATCACAGGGAGTAGGAGCATCGAACTGCTCAGCCCCCTCGGCGATGCGACGCGGGACGCCGATGCTAGCGCTTTTGCGGCCCTGATGGGGCACATCAAGGAAGTGGACGGCCAGCAGCACACGGTCATCGCAATCCAGGTGGAGAACGAGGTCGGAATGCAGGGGGACACCCGGGACCGGTCGCCGGCGGCCAATCAGGCTTTCGACGGACCGGTACCGAAGGAGCTGATGGACTACCTTCAGAAGCACAAGGATACCCTGATTCCGGAGCTTCGCAAGGTGTGGGAGGCGGCCGGTTTCAAGACGTCCGGAACCTGGGAAGAGGTGTTCGGCAAGGGCAGGCCGACGGATGAGATCTTCATGGCGTGGTACTTCGCGCGCTATGTCGGCCGGGTGGTGGACGCGGGCAAAGCCGAATACCCGATACCGATGTTCACGAACTGCCCGCAGTCCGGATTTGGGAGGGCGCCCAGAGGCGGACAGAGCGGCGGCCCCATGCCCGACGCGATGGACGTCTGGAGAGCCGGGGCGCCGCGAATCGATCTATTTGGGCCAGACACCTACGGCTTCGACTTCCTGGCGACGAGCGCACGGTACACCCAATCCGGGAACCCGCTCTTCGTACCCGAGACGTCCACTGGGCTGGAAGGCGCGGCCAGAGCGCTCTACGCCTTCGGACGCCACGACGCGATCGGCTTTTCACCTTTCGGCGTCGACGGGTCTTTTTGGCCAAACCGGGTTCCCGACAGCGATTTTCAAATCGGCTACGACATACTCACGCAATTGACGCCCCTGATTTTGGAACACCAAGGGAAAGGCACAATGTCCGCCGTCCTGTTGCAACCGAAGGATCCGCCGAAGCAGATCCAGTTGGGAAACTACACGCTGCAAGCCGCGTTCTTGGGTAGCCCAGTAGGAACGCGTGGGGCGGCAGCGGAAATCCCGACGCTAGGCGGGGCGCTTTTCATTGCGACGGGGCCTGACGAGTACATCGTGGCTGGCTTCGGCGTAACCGTCGCCTTTTCTCCCAACACACCGGGGCCCCCGCTCGCCGGACTGGCGAGGGTGGAGGAAGGCAACTTTGTGAATGGCCGCTGGGTTCCCGGGCGCTGGCTGGCCGGCGACGAAGCCGCGGAGGGGGAATGCGTGGTGCTCCTTTGGCCACCGAAGGGCGTGGCGCCCATACCCCAATTACGCCCTAGCGCGGAGCGCATTCAGCGGGTGACGCTCTACCGCTACCAATGAGCGCGCGCCGGCAGAGAACGTGCCACGATCTGGCACGCTCTTTCCGGTCCGCACCATAGCTCTAAAGTACTACCCGCAAATGGGTGGATCGGGCCGTGGGTAAAAATGCGCAATCGGTAACTTTCGCGATGGTCCGACTCGTCGAACAGAATATGAGAAAACCAAACGGGGGGATTGTGCCAAGCCTGGTCGAGGTGCTTGCGCTTTCCATGCTGTGGCAGGCGGCTGCCAGTGCGCAGGCGGCTGCCAGCGCGCAGGCGACTGCCGGTGCGCAGGCGACTGATGGTGCGCAGGCGACTGCCGGTGGGCAGGATCAACAAGGCTGCTGGTTGCGCGACGGAGTTTCGCCGGCTCCATCGCTGGTTTACCTTCTCTGCGAACAGGGCGGTTTGATGGTCACCACCGATGATGGGAAGACCTGGTCCAACCGCAGCACTGGCGCGAAGGGACATCTGCGGAATATCGAATTCTCCGATGCGAACCACGGTTTTGCGGTCGGCGATGCAGGGTTGTTGGTTGCCACGGCCGACGGCGGCAAGACATGGGCGCCTCGGAAAACGGGCGTAACGGAGAACCTGACGGCCATTCAATTCGTCGGCCAGTCTGGCTGGGTGACCGGGTACGACGGAGTCATTCTTCATTCGTCGGATGGGGGTCTCACCTGGGCCGCGCAAACCACCGGCACCAAGGAGTCGTTCGAGAACCTCTTCTTCCTGGATGCGGACCACGGCTGGGTGGTCGGCTGGGCCGGCATGATTCTTCGTACTACGGACGGCGGGAAGACCTGGCAGCCGGCGCGAACCGATGCGGCGCAGTGGTCGCTGAGCTCGGTGTACTTCCGCGATGCGAACAACGGCTGGGTAGTGGGATTCAGCGGGCAGATCTTGCGCAGCCGCGATGGCGGAGTCACATGGAAGGAGCAAACCAGCCCCGTGAGATCGTCGCTCTCCTCGATTCTGTTCGGCAGCTCCAATCGCGGCTGGATCACGGCCGACGACAGTCTTCTGGTGAGCGACGACGGCGGTGAAAGCTGGAAGGACACCAAGGTCGCCGACCAGCTTTTTCTGTGCCAGCTTATCACCGTGAACGGGGCGCCGTGGGCGATCGGTCAACTCGGTGTATTGAGGCAGACCGCCCCCGGCTCGGCGTGGAAGAAGATTGCGAGTCTGGACCCGGACGACCCCTTGAAAGACAGCTATACGGACAGCATAACGGCCTCCACCCAGCCGCATTAGCGGTAGCGGTACAGGGTGAACCGCTGGATGCTCTTCGCCGCCGGAGGCCAACAGCATCCCGGCCGTTGGAGCATCAGGAAGTTCCCCTCATCGCTGTCGTCGCCGTTCAGCCGGCGCCCGGGAACCCAGCGGCCGTCCACAAAAGCGCCTTCTTCGACGGTCGCCAGTCCGGCCAGCGGGGGTCCAGGCGTGTTGGGAGAGAAGGTGACGGTTACACCGCTGCCAGCCGCGAAGAACTCGTCCGGCCCGGTCGCAATGAAAATTGCCGCCGCGGGGGGCAGCGGTTCCCGCGGTGGTGGCACCCCAGTCATTTTGGGCTGGATATAGAACTTGACCTCAAGCGTGTAATTCCCCAGCTCAATCTTCTGCGGCGGGTCGTTGGTACCGCGCAGCAGGACAGCGGACATGGTTCCATTGCCCTGGTGTTCCGCAATCAGGGGAGCCATCTGCGCGATGGTGTCGAAGCTGGCGATCAGATCGTTGTCGGGATGCGGTATCCTCGGGTCCTCCAGCCCCATAACCGTCCAGCCGATGGCATCATGCCGTCCGAACACATAGAGCACTCTGGCCGCGCCGTCCGGGCCGCCCATATTCTCGGGAATGAACAGCGGGTTCCCGGATTGGGTGTACTTTGCGCAAAACGCCACGAAGTCGGCTTCGTTGTACGAGTCGGGCGAGAGCATGTCGATGCGCGGCGCCCCGGCTTTCCAGACGTCCATGACGAGGTCCCAAGGGCGGCCACCGCTCGGCGGGTTGGGACCCCTCCCAATTCCGTACAGCGCGGCGTTCACGAACATCGGTATCGGGTATTCGGCTTTGCCCGCCTCGGCCACCCGGCCGATGTAGCGCGCATAGTTCCAGGCCATGAAGATTCCGTCCGTCACCGCGCTCTTGCCGAACACCTCTTCCCAGGTGCCGGAGGTTTTGAAGCCGGCCGCCTCCCACACCTGGCGAAACTCCGGGATCAGGGTCTCCTTGTGCATCTGAAGGTAGTCCATCAGCTCCTTCGGCACCGGGCCGGCGAAAGCCCGATTGGCCGCAGGCGAGCGGTCGCGGGAGTCCCCGTGCATTCCCACCTCGTTCTGCACCTGGATCATGATGACCGTGTGACGCTGGCCGTCGACTGCCTTGACGTGCCGCATCAGGGCCGCGAAAGCGCGGGCGTCGGCGTCCCGGTTGGCATCGCCGAGCGGGCTGAGCAGTTCGATGCTCTGACCGCCTGCGATCTGGGCGCGCGGGAACCGCTCGAAGTCCTTCTTCACCCAATCGGGCGGGTAGCTGGAGAGACCGTTCTTCCAGCTTGCGAACCACAAAAGCACCAGGCGCAGGTTGTGACTGCGCGCATCGCGGATGATGCCGTCCACCACGCTGAAGTCGAACTTGCCTTCCTGGGGTTCGACCTGGTTCCAGGCAACTGTCGCCAGCACGGTGTTGAGTTTGGCCTCGACCAGCTTGGCCCATATGGGCTTCATGTACTCGACGCTGGTGGCGCTGTTGTTGGTCAATTCTCCGGCCAGGACCAGGAACGGCTGGCCGTCGACGATCAGTTGGGTGGCTGTCCCCTGCTTCCGCAAGTGAGGGATTTCCGGGGACGCATTTTGAGCGGCCAAGGCGAGGCAGCCCATGAAAGCACCAAGAAACACGTTCCGCAGTCGCATGGCTATCTCCTTTACGTGCCGGCCGATTCGTCTGTCGCGTTCACGGTGTAATCGCGGGCGAGCGCGTACGCCAACCGTTCCAACCACGTGTCCCTGTTACCCTCCTGCTCAGCGTGGCCATCGGCGTACCATTTGAACGACTCCAGGCTGAAGGAGTTGGACCCAACCGCGGCGTCGTACTGGGTTCCACTGGAAGCGATCTCAACCCCCCGCTGGTGGAGCTTGACCAGGTAGCTGTAGCTCTCGTTGAATTCTTCGCCGCCCATACGGTGGGCGATTTCGATTTGGAGGTTGATGCCGGGCGTCAACTCCGGCAACCTCCGCAATGCCGCGACGGCGCGTTCGATCACTCTAGCTTTCTCCGGGGCGAGGCCCGGCCGCGCAGCCAGCGCCGCGATTCTGCGGCCAACCTCCGACAGGAAGGCCAGATCGGTTTCGAAGCGACAGACCTCCTCGGCGGCAACGTTGGGCTCTTCCTTCTCCTCTTCCCCGTCGTGGCGCTGCATATCAATCTAAACGCGGTACACTGCCGGGCTCGGCGGTGGCGGGTTGGGACCCGGGCAGGTCGGTCTTCTCGTACAAATCGAGGAGCGCGAGCCGGCAGCCGACGGATTGCAGATCGAGGGAGTCCTCCAAGCGGTCGGCGGACGTGAGAAGCCACCGGCCGTCGGGCTGGCGGGTGTACAGGTCGACGTGAACACGGTCGGAGGCGACCAGCAGGTATTCGCGAAGCGACTCGATCGACCGGTAGTGCTCGAACTTCTTTCCGCGATCGTAGGCTTCCGTCGAGGGAGAGAGTACTTCAATCAACAGGCTGGGATTGAGCAGTGTGTCCCGCCGTTCGTCCAGGAACCGGCGCTCGCCACAAACCACCACTACGTCGGGATATGTATACAACCCGGTTGCGCTCACCCGCACACGCATATCGTTCGAATACACCCGGCAGGGGCGTGACCGGAGGTGATTGTTAAGGCCGGTTACCAGGTTGCCGACCAGTACGTTGTGGGCCTCACCGGCGCCGGCCATGGCGAACATCTCGCCTTGGAAGTACTCACTTTTGTATTCGGCTTCGCGCTCGATTTCCAGGTACTGTTCGGGCGTGAGAAACGTCTTCGGCTGCGTGGACACAAAAAGCCTCTCAAGACCACCTTATCACGAAGGCCGGGGACCGATCCCCGGCCTTCGAAGGTTAGCGGTCGCGGCTTATGCCGTCCGCTGGGTTTCCGACTTGTCGCCGGAGATGGCTGCCTGGGCGGCCGCCAGACGGGCGATGGGCACGCGGTACGGGGAGCACGAAACGTAGTTCATGCCCACGCGGTAGCAGAACTCGACCGAGCTGGGCTCGCCGCCGTGCTCGCCGCAGATGCCGATTTCCAATTTGGGATTGGACTTGCGGCCGTTCTCGACGCCCATCTTCACCAGTTGGCCGACGCCTTCCTGATCCAGAACGGCGAAGGGATCGTTGGCGAAAATTTTGCGGTCTTGGTAGACCTTCTGGAACTGGGTGTAATCGTCGCGGGAGAGGCCCATGGTGGTCTGAGTCAGGTCGTTGGTGCCGAAGCTGAAGAAGTCGGCCTCTTTGGCGATGTTGCCGGCGGTGAGGGCGGCGCGCGGGATCTCGATCATGGTGCCGACCATGTACTTCAGGTCCTTAAGGCCGGCCTTGCCGAGAACTTCCTCGGCCACCTGGACCACGATCTTCTTCTGGTTATCGAACTCCTTGACGCCGCCGATGAGCGGGATCATGACTTCGGGAATCACCTTTACGCCCTTCTTGGCCACCTGCACGACGGCCTCGAAGATAGCGCGCGCCTGCATCTCGGTGATCTCGGGATAGGTGATGCCGAGGCGGCAGCCGCGGAGGCCGAGCATGGGGTTGAACTCGTGCAATTCCTCGACGCGCTTGAGCAACGCGGGCAGCACGGTCTTGAGGTTCTTGACCTCGGCGCCGAGGCGCTGGTAGGTGGCCGCCAGTTCCCGCTTCTTCTTGATATCGGCGTAGGGCAGGATGGCGATGTCCACCATCAGGTCCTCGCGCTTGGGCAGGAATTCATGCAGCGGCGGATCGAGGGTGCGAATCACCACGGGCAAGCCGTTCATGGCTTCAAACAGGCCGGCGAAATCCCTGCGCTGCATGGGCAGGAGCTTGGCCAGAGCCTTGCGGCGGGTCTTCTCGTCGCGCGCCAGGATCATGGCCTGCATGTGGGCGATGCGGTCCTCGGCGAAGAACATGTGCTCGGTGCGGCACAGGCCGATGCCCTCGGCGCCGAACCTGCGGGCCGCCTTGGCGTCGCGCGGAATGTCCGCGTTGGCGCGCACGCCGAACTTGCCGCGGAACTCGTCGGCCCATTCCATGAAGGATTTCAGCACGCCGGAGGAGGGATCGGCATCCAGGGTGTTGGCCTTGCCGCCGAAAACTTCGCCCGTGGAGCCGTCCAATGACAGCCAATCGCCTTCCTTGAGAGTGAGGGCCTTGCCGCCCACCGTGACGCCGACTTCCTTCTTGTGTTCGGAGACGGAGATGCCCTCGGCGCCGGCCACGCAGGGGGTGCCCATGCCGCGGCAGACCACCGCTGCGTGGCTGGTCATGCCGCCGCGCGAGGTGAGGATGCCCTTGGCCACTTCCATGCCGTGAATGTCGTCCGGAACGGTCTCTTTGCGGACCAGGATGACGGGCGCCAGCTTGGCTTTTTCCACCGCATCTTCCGCCGTGAACACGATGGTGCCGACCGCCGCGCCGGGCGAGGCCGGCAGGCCGGTGGCCAGCTTGGCGAGCGATTTCTTGGAGGCCGGGTCGAGCACCGGGTGCAGAAGCTGATCGAGTTGTTGCGGGTCGACGCGCAGGACGGCTTCCTGCTTGCCGATGAGCCCTTCGCTCACCATCTCGACGGCGATGCGAACCGCCGCCGGCCCGGTGCGCTTGCCGTTGCGGGTCTGGAGCATGTAAAGCTTGCCGTCCTGGACAGTGAACTCGAAGTCCTGGATGTCGCGGTAGTGCTTCTCGAGCATGGTGGTGATGTCGCGGAGCTGGTTGTAGACTGCGGGATTCCACTTCAGCAGGTCGGAGAAAGGGTGCGGCGTGCGAACGCCGGACACCACGTCTTCGCCCTGCGCGTTCTCTAGGAACTCGCCGTAGAAGGCCTTCTCGCCGGTGGCCGGGTTGCGGGTGAAGCCCACGCCCGTGGCCGAGGTTTCGCCCAGGTTGCCGAACACCATGGCCTGCACGTTGACGGCGGTGCCCAGGTCGTCGGGAATCTGGTTCATCCTGCGGTAAGTGATGGCGCGGGCGTTGAACCATGAGCCGAACACGGCGTCGCGGGCGCCCTGGAGCTGTTCCATGGCGTCCTGCGGGAATGGTTTGCCGGTCTTTTTCTCGATCAGCTTCTTGTAGCCCACGATGACCTGCTTCAGGTCTTCCGCGGTCAGCTCGGTATCGAGCTTCGCCTTGGCCTTCTTTTTCTGGCCGTCGAATACCTGGTCGAAATCGTGCTTGGGGACCTCCAGCACCACATTGCCGTACATCTGGATGAAGCGGCGGTAGCAATCGTAAGCGAACCGCGGATTGTTGCTCTTGGCTTCCAGCGTCCGGACGGTCTGGTCGTTGAGGCCGAGGTTGAGGATGGTGTCCATCATGCCCGGCATGGAGAACTTGGCGCCGGAGCGCACGCTCACCAGCAGCGGGTTCTCGACGTCGCCCAGCTTCTGTCCCATGCGCTCTTCGAGGATCTTGAGCGCTTCCAGCATCTGCGCGTCGATCTCCGCCGGAACAGCGTTGTTGTTGTGGAAGTAGATGTTGCAGACTTCGGTGGAAATGGTGAAGCCGGGGGGCACCGGCAGCTTGGCCCGGCACATTTCGGCAAGCCCGGCGCCTTTGCCGCCGAGCGTATCTTTCATTTTTCCATCACCGTCGGCGGTTCCGTTGCCGAACGAATAGACAACCTTCTTCATGCTTTGCTCCTATGAATTAGTCACGATTTCAGAAAAGTCCGCCATGGTGGAAAATTCCGCCAACAGCGTGTGCAGCAGCGTCAAACGGTTTTGCCGGACGCGGGCATCCGGCGCGTTCACCAGCACTTTGTCGAAGAACAAGTCGACTCTGGGCCGCAGTTTCGAGATCACGTTCTCGATGGGCTGGCCGGCGATCCTGGTGAACTCCTCGTACAGCTCCAGCTCCGGCCCCGGCTCGAGCAGGGTCTGGTCGATGGCCCCGCCGCCCGTGAAGCCCGCCTGCACCAGGATGTTGCGGATACGCTTGAAGCTGGCGGCGAGAGGCTCGAAATCCGGCGTGGGCCGAAGTGTCCGGATGCGCACGAGCCGGGCCTCGAGGTCCACCAAGTTGCTCCAGCCGGCGGCCATGGCGGCGTTCACTTCGTCGTACTTGAAGCCGCGGTGATCTTTGAAATAGAATTTCACGCGGTCTTCAAAAAAGGCCACGAGTTGCTGGTTACCCTCCAGCAGATCGAGGAGCGGCGCTGCGATTTTGCCCTCGACCAGAATCCTCACAACCCCCTGCGCGGCCCGCCGCAACCCGAACGGATCGCGCGAGCCGGTGGGAATCAAACCGACGCGGAAGCAGCCGCGCAGCGTGTCGAGCTTATCGGCCAGGGAAACCTGCCGGCCGGCCAAGTGGCGGGGGATGGCATCCTCCATGCTCTCCGGCTTGTAGTGGTCGTAGATCGCCTGCCAGACCTCCGTGCGCTCGCCCTGTGCGCGCGCATAGAGGCCGCCCACCACGCCTTGCAGCTCGGTGAACTCCTTTACCAGTTCGGTCGAGAGATCGCATTTCGAGAGTCTGGCGGCGCGCACGGCCAGAGTCTTGCCGCCCAGTTCCTTCACCAGCGCCATCATGCGTTTGGTCTTGTCGCGGTAGGAACCGAGCTTGGCCTGAAAGGTGACGTGCGCCAGATCGGGCAGCCGGTCGGCGAGCTTCTTCTTCTGGTCGGTTTCCCAGAAGAAGCGGGCGTCGTTGAAGCGCGCGCGCAACACGCGCTCATTGCCGCGGCGGACGAAGCCCTCGGGATCGGCATCGATGTTCATGACCGTCGCGAATTGCGGCGCCAGCTTGCCCTGGGCGTCCTCCACGGAAAAATACTTCTGGTGATGCCGCATCACCGTGACCAGCACCTCTTCGGGAAGCTCGAGGAATTGCGGGTCGAAGCCGCCCACGATGGGAGTGGGGTATTCGGTGAGGTAGACCAGGGTTTCGAGCAGGGCCGGGTCGGGCTTCACGCGGACGCCGGCGAGGCCTTCGCGGATGCGGTTGCGCCGCTCCTCGGCCGAGAGGATGACGTAATGATGGCGCAGGCGCTCAACGTAATCGGCGGGCGTGACGGCGATCTCTTTCGCTCCCAGCCGGCGGTGGCCGGAAGTGAGAGCGCCCGAGCGCACGCCGGCCAGCTCGAAGGGCACGATCTCTTCGCCCAGCATGGCTACGATCCAGCGAATGGGGCGGATAAATCGCGGGCCGCCCTTGCCCGTCCAGTACATCGTCTTGGGGAAGTAGATCCGAAGAATGATGCCGGGGAGCGCCTCCGCCAGAATGTCCTTGGTGAGGCGGCCCGGAACCTTCTTGATGAAGCCGTAGTACTCACCCTTGGGCGTGGTTTCGACGGTGAGGTCTTCGGGTTTCACGCCCTGCTTGCGCGCGAAGCCCTCGACCGCCTGAGCGGGGGCCGATTTGGCGGGGCCGAGCACGCGCTCCTGGCTATCGGCCTGCCGCGCGGGCAACCCTTCGGCGCGCAACACCAGGCGCCGCGGGGTGGCGTCGAGCGTCACGGATTCGTGCGGAATCTCGAGCTTTTCAAACAGAACGCGCAGGTTTTCGAGCGCGTCCGGAATCATCCAATCGGGAATCTCCTCGACGCCGATTTCGAACAGGAACGGCAGGCTCACAGTGCCACCTCCTGCTGGACTAGTTGTTGATCCAGCCAAGCCTGCGCCACTCCTACGGCAAGCTTGCGCACGCGCTGGATCACGCCCACGCGTTCGGTGACGCTGATGGCGCCCCGCGAATCCAGCGTGTTGAAGAGGTTCGAGCACTTCAGCACATGGTCATAGGCGGGCAGCAGCGGGAACCGCCGCTTGTCGGGCGACTTCGGGTCGTAGGCCGCCAGCAGCCGCGCGGCTTCGCCCTCGTGCAGCCCGAAGAGCTTCCACAGCGTGGGAATATCGGCCATCTCGAAGTTGTAGACCGAGTACTGCAACTCCTCCCGGTGGCGGACATCGCCATAGGAAACGCCCTTGGCCCAATCGATGTCGTAAACGCTGTCTTTCACCTGGAGGAAGGCCACCAGGCGCTCCAGCCCATAGGTAAGTTCTGCCGGAACCAGGTCCAGGTCGATGCCGCCGCATTGCTGGAAATAGGTGAACTGGGTGACTTCGAGGCCGTCCAGCATGACCTGCCAGCCGATACCCCAGGCGCCCAGCGTGGGGGATTCCCAGTTGTCCTCTTCGAACTTGATGTCGTGCTGGCGCAGGTCGATGCCGATGGCCTCGAGGCTGGCCAGGTACTGCTCGATGATGTCGTCCGGAGAGGGCTTCAGGATCACCTGAAGCTGGGAATGCTTGTAGAGGCGGTTGGGATTGTCGCCGTAACGGCCGTCGGCCGGGCGGCGGCTGGGCTGGACATAGGCGACGCGGTAGGGCTGCGGGCCGAGCACGCGGAGGAAGGTCTCGGGACACATGGTGCCGGCGCCGACTTCCACGTCATAAGGTTCTTGAATGATGCAGCCGCGGTCGGCCCAGTACTGCTTCAACTTGAAGATGATCTCTTGAAACGATGGCATTCGCTAACTCGACACTGCTTCAAACAACGGCGCCGTGACCAATCGCCGCTCGATGTGCGACTCGATCTGCCGCACCAGGAAGCGGCGCAAATCCGCCGCGGTACCCTGGTCCCAATCCGTCTTCGAAAGCTGCGCCACCGGGGTACGCAGCATCTCCAGGGCAATGGCCCTGGAGCCCGGACTCAACTTCGGGGCGCTTCCCATTTCGGGCATCCATCCGGAAAGCCGCAGCGCCCACAACGAAAAGTACGTCACCGCCCGCCACACTTTGGTCTCCGGCTGAAGGTCGTCCAGCACGGCCAGCAAGAGGCGGAAAAACCTCTCATTCGGCTCCGCGGCGGGGAGCAACTGCTCGGAGACCTCCGCGAAGTAGTCCAGCGCCACGCCCGCCCAGTAATCGGAAACCAGACCGAATTGGGAACGGATCAATTCGCAGGAATCCAGGTTTACCAGCTCGCGGGTTTCGCGCTGGAAGTACGCCATCCGCACGTGCGATAACCGCTCCAGCCCCGCGCCGAAAGGGTTCTTCGGACGGCGCGCCCGCTTGGCCACGCCCCGCAACATCCCCTGATCCCTGGTGAGAAAGCCGACGACGAGGTCGGCTTCTTTCAGCGGGTAAGTCCGTAGAACGAGAGCTTCGCTGACACGCGCTGGCACACGTGGAAGTTTCAGAGTAACACAGATGAAAAGTCAGGCGCGGTCAACTCTTTTTGTCAAGCCTCGATAGAAATGTCCCCCGTAGCGCCTCGATAGAAATGTCCCCTTTTGTGACCGCTGAGGATCCGGGGGTTGCCTTTGCATTTGCCCCCTTTCCCTTATCTAAGTGAGTTGTTCGGAA
>JBAWDI010000388.1:0-13655 GCA_049590695.1 Bryobacteraceae bacterium | reverse complement strand
CGCCAGCCCCATGAGCGCCGCGGCCGCCGGCAGCAGCGGCAGCAGATAGCCCGGCAGCTTGTTGGTGGCGGCCGTGAAGAAAACCATCCCGAACACCACCCACGCCAGCAGAAATAGCCGCCGCGGGTCGCGGTAGGCCGCGCGCCGTCCCAGCAAAAGCACAAGAGGGAACCAGGGCAGCAGCAAACCGGCCAACACCGGCACGTAGAACCACCAGGGCTGCGCGTGCATCAGGGCATTCGAAGTGAACCGCTCGAAATTATGCACCAGGAAGAAATCGTGCGGAAAAACTTTCCCGTTGCGGAGATAGCAGAGCAGGTACCAGGGAAGCGCCACCACGAGGAAGGGCGCCACCACCCGCGGCCGGACCAAATCGCGCGCGTTGCGGAAGCGCAGGCATAGGGGCGCGGCCAGGACCAGCGCGACCGGCCCTTTGGCCAGCACCGCCAGTCCGAGCAGAGCCGCGGCAACCGGTAAATACCGCGTGTCGCGCCGGCCGATCCACCCCAGCGCCAGCAGCATCGCGGCGGAAAACGCGGCGGCCACCGGCATATCCGGGACCCCCACCTGACTGTATACGAGCCAGCCGCCGCAGCAGCCCAGGATGAGAGTGGCAAACCACGCGGCGCGCGCGCCGAATTCCCGGCGGAGAATCCACCAATAAAACACCAGGAAGCCCACGGCCATCAACGCGACCGGCAGCCGCGGCGCCAGGTCCGGCGGGATGCCCAGGCGGAAGGCCGCGCCCGTCATCCAGTAGAGCAGCGCGGGCTTCTCAAACCACGGCTGGCCCCACAGCCGCGGCGTGATCCAATCGCCGGAGCGCGCCATCTCACGCGCGATGGAAGCATAGCGCGGCTCGTCCGGCCCCAGCAGCCCGGTCGCGCCCAGGCGATAGAAGTAGAGGAGATATGCCAGCGGCAGAACAATCCACAGCGCGCGCGGGATTTTCCGGGGCATTGCTCTCATTATAGGGGGGTGCGAGCGCCGGCAACACCGATCTACCGCTCCGTTACGTTCGCGGCTCTGCCTGACCGCTGGGGAGCTGCCACACCTGGCGTTCGGGAATGGGACTCGGTTCGTTTGGTAATTCGCGTTCCCCGAGCAGGGCAGTCAGTTTAGAAGTACGCTCCCCTGCTGATGCCAGGCGCGGGCCGTTTTTGGCTCACGCGGTTGGGGAGGACGAATGCCCGCATCGACCGCGGGGCGGTGCGACACTCGCCAGGCTGCCGGCTCCGGTTCGGGAACTGCGTCGACAAAGGAGTTGCCCAGCGCCAACAGGGCGAGCTCCAAGCGGTCGTGGACGCCAACTTTCTGAAACAGCCGCGTCAGATAGACCTTAACGGTTCCCTCGCTCAAGGTGCTGGCGTGTGCGATCTCCTTGTTCTTCAGGCCTTGCGCGAGAAGGCTTATCACGTGGCGTTCCCGCCGGGTCAGAATGATCCGTCTGGCGGTGAGGATCTGGTCGCAGAGGGCCTGTTCCACCCAGAGGCCGCCCGCCGCGACGGTGCGTAGACACTTGATCTGAAGCTCGACAGGCAGGCTTTTGCGGAGGATGCCGCGGACGCCAACAGCCAGCGCCTGGGAAACCAACTCCACGGAAACGACGTCAACCCAGAGAACGATGGGCGCATTGCCCGCCATGGATTCCAGCTTGGAGAGCGTGGCGATGGTGACGGCGGCGGTCGCCTCGACGAGAGTCACGCTTGGGCGGCTCGTCCGGACATGATCTATTAAAGGATCGAGGTCCGCGAAGATCGCCGACAACCCGATGTCTTCCAGACCGGCCATGGCGGCCTGGAGGCCGGCCGTGAGGATCGGTTGCTCGGAGTACAGCGCCACACTCGTCATTCTCTGATCGCCTCTGGGAAGTTTCTTCCCCATAAGCATGCGTCAGAAGGCGCGCGGGCCGGAATCCGTGTACCCACCGAATTCCGAAAAATCGATCCCGCACGATTGAGGCGGGGGGAGTGGAGGGACTCGGGGGCTGCCCGGGTTTGATGCACGAGCGCAGCCCAAGGAAATGCCGCCTCGCACTCCGCGAAATCGGGGTTTCTTGGGATACCGTGGAGCGACTCTTCCGATGCAGACTTGACTCTGGAGGCAAACCAGCCCGTGCAAGCTGAGCTTCGACAGCACATACCCGAGATCGAACTGACGGCCTTGTACCGGCGCCGGGCGACCGTTTCGAAACTGATCCGGTCGCTCGAACGCTATAGACGAACGCGGGTGCCCCGTATCCAAGAACGCTCGCGGTGGGCACGGCAGGCCGCTACCTAAGGCAAGACTATGCGGAATCAATATCGAGTCGGCCCGGTCTATCGCGCGAGTTTGATCGTGAGCGGGGGCATGTGCGCCGGGCTGGCGATCGCCATCCTGGTGGCGCTGTCGCTCCACCGGGCAGCCGACACCGAGGTGTTGCCGGCCAGCGTTGCCACTCCGCCCGCGGCGGCGCTGGGATTCGCGGTCTGTGGGCTGGCGTTAATCGGAATCGGCTTCTGGTTCCCGCGGATCACGTCGGTGCTGGCCATGGTGACGATGTCGATGGCGCTCGTGCTGGTGGCCGAGAAAGTCTTTGGGACAGGGCCCAGATTAGAAACCCTGATCGCAGCCAACCTGAGAGCGGGAGGCTGGGAAGACATCGCTCCCAACACGGTGGCCGTGCTGTTGCTCGGCGCGGCGGCATTGTTGCTGCGCCACGCATATCGGTGGTCCGAGAAGCGGCTGGGGGCCATCGCTGTTCTGGGGTCGATCATATTCGCCATTGGAATCGTGGGCGCCGTGGGCTACATGGCGGAGGTTCCCACCTATGTCTGGCAATGGAGAGCCCCGATGTCCTTCCTGAGCACGATCTGCGCCAGCATACTGGGGCTGGGCGTCGTCATGAGCGCCTGCCGGTATAGCGAACTGGATGAATCGGGCATTCCCCGATGGTTCAGCCTGGCGACCTGCACTGGAGCCCTGTCCATCAATGCCGCCGCCGCCGTGGCATACGTCGCCCAAGACGGGTTGACGTGGACACAGACGTCGGTAATCCGGCTGATGCCTATGCTGATCGCCAATGGAGTGCTAGCGTTGGTGGCTGCCCGGCAGGTCCGGCGGCAGGCGCTGGCGGGAAGAGCTGGATCATGAGATCCGCCGGCGGCATCAGTTCGACGTTCCGTTGTGTCTCCTACGGTGCGCTGGCAGGCTCGCTGTTTCCGAATGCGGCGAGCCTGCCTTTTTTTTCGCGGGGGTAGGCACCGCTCCGGGGCTGACCGCCGCCTTGGCGGGGTGGGCGCCGGCGCTGTTCAGCGCCACACTGCTGGAGTGACTGCCGAGGGACAACGCCCCAGATGTGCGGCTCCCCATGGAGCACATCGTAGTAGACCGGCTACTCAGCCTCAGCGCGCTCGTGCGCGCGGCCGGTTCGCTCGCCCCGCGTCTGCGGTCATTGTGAAGAGACGCTCATGCGAACTCCCGACGCGGTTCCTCCGGAGCCTCGCGGCGCCGTCTCAGCTCTCCACGATATTGTTGCGGATGGCATAGCGTACCAGCTCGGTGACGGAATGAATCCCGAGCTTCTCCATGATGTGGGCCCGGTGGGATTCCACCGTCTTAACACTGAGATGCAGGATGTTGGAGACCTCCTTGTTAGACTTGCTCTCGGCCACCAGTTGCACAATCTGGATCTCCCGCGGACTGAGGCGGCTGAAAGGCGCGTCCGGTAGCGTTCCAGCGGCGGCGCGGCCGAGATACCCGCTCAGCACTACTTCAGACACCCGGGCGGTGAGGAACAGCCTGTGCAAGCGGACGGCTTCCAGGGCCGCGATCAGGTCTGTGCCCGCATCTTGCTTGAGAATGTAGCCGCGGGCGCCGGCGGCCAGTACGTCGTGTACAATCTGGTCCGATTCATGCACCGAGAGAATCAGAACCTCAGTGCCAGGGTTGTTCTTCAGAATCTCGCGGGTGGCCTCCAGGCCGTTCATATCGGGCATGGAGATGTCCATCACCACCACGTCCGGCTTGAGACTGGCGGCGGCAGCCACCGCTTCGCGGCCCGTGGATGCTTCGCCGCACACCTCCCACTCGGGCCGTGCGTCCCCTATGACTCCGGCGACGCCCCGCCTTACAACGTGATGATCATCCACCAATAATATTCGTGTCTTTTTCATGGCAGTGCACCAGCGGTAAAATTACGGTCAGGGTTGTTCCGGCATCGTTCGAGGAGAGTTCCAACCGGCCGCCAAGCTGCTCCGCGCGCTCGCGCATGCCCATGATGCCGACGCCAAAGCGGACGAACCCCTTCGGTCGGGGGTGCAGCGCCTCGGGAAGGCCGCGCCCCCGATCCTGCAAGACCAGCCGGACTTCGCGTGGATCGCGTTCCAACAGGATGAGGACCAGGGGGCTGCCGGAATGCTTATGGACGTTGGCCAGCCCTTCCTGGACGATGCGGAACAGGGTGGTTTCCATCTCGCTGCTGAGCCGGCCGAAATCGGGCGGAATCCGGATCTCAACCTCGATCCCGGTTCGCTGGTTGAAACCCTGAGCGTAAGACTGCAACGCCTCTGCCAGCCCGACTTCGTCCAGCAGGGGAGGATGCAAGAGGTAGGTGACGGTCCGAATTTCCGCGGAGCAGGCAGCCGCCAGGTCGATGGATTCGGAGAGCACTTGCCTCCGGCGGTCCGGTTCCAGTTCGGAATCCCGCAGACGGCTGAGATTGATGCTCAAGGCAGCCAGGAGTTGCGCCGTGCTGTCATGCAGTTCCCGCGCGATTCTCCGCCTTTCGTAATCCTGGCTGCGCAATAGGTCGGAGGAAAGCTGGTGAAGCTGGCGATTCGCCTTCTGGAGCGATTCCTCGATCCGTTTTCGTTCGGTGATGTCCGCGCCGATGCAGGCCACGCCGACGACTTGTCCGCCCAGATCCCGGATCATCGTGTTATTCCAGTCCACCGTGCGCCGCTCGCCCGTCCGTGTGACAATCTCGCTCTGGTAGTGAGCCGGAAGCTCACCCGCCTCCAGAGACTCGATGGAAACCTCGGGCGGGATTTCACTGCGGATCTCAGGCGAAAAGAAGACTTCAAACCAGTTGCAGCCCAACACTTCCTCGCGTTTCCAGCCAGTGAGAGCGAGCAGAAAATCATTGCAGAGCGTGATATTCCCTTCCCGGTCCAGCGTGACGCCAATCAGCGAAACCGTCTCCATTACGGTGCGCAGCCGGCGCTCGCTCTCCCGCAGCGTATCCACCGCCCGCCGGTGTTCGGTGATGTCCGCGATGAAGCCTTCGTAGCAGAAAGTTCGTCCATCCTCTCCGCACACTTTTCGGCTATTGAGCAGCACCCAAATTACCGAACCGTCCTTGCGTCTAAACTGGCACTCGTACTCCCGGACGACGCCATCGGCTTCGACCAGATCCGTAAACCTCGAACGCTCACTGGGGTCCAGCCACAGTTGATGAGACGAGTCGCCGGTCGAAGCTATGACCTCCTCCGCCGAATGGTAGCCCAGCATCGAGACCAGCGTGGGGTTCACAGCTAGAAATTTGCCGTCGACCGATATCCGGTAAACCCCTTCGAGCGCCCCCTCGAATAGACCCCGATACCTGGTCTCGGCGTCCCTACGATCGGTGATATCCCGCACCGTGGCGATTACCGCGGGTGCACCGTCAAGGTCGACGACATTAGTGCCAACTTCCACCGGAATACGCCGCCCGTCTCTTGCCAGGTGCACTCCCTCCCATGCCAAGGGTGGCTCGGTGAGGACGGGCCTCGCGAGCGCTGGCACATCGGGAAGGCTCTCGCGAGCAGTGATCTCATAGATTCGCTTTCGCCGCAGTTCTTCTCGTGAATAGCCCAGATAGCGACAGGCGCTGTCGTTGAAATCGATGAACTCGCCCAGGACTCCGTTCTCGTCGATCTTCGTTACGAAGACCGGATCCGAAATGCTATTGAAGATCAGGCGATAATGGCGTTCAGCCTTGGCGAGCGCATCATTTGCCCGCCGAGCCATTTCTTCCGCGCGCTTGTGTTGGCTGATGTCAACAAGGAAGCCTTCGATACCGATCACCCGATCGCCATCGAGTATGGGATTGGCTGAGAAGCTGTGGTAGCCAATGGTCCCGTCCCGGCACGATCTGGAAGACTCGCCACTCTTTATCGACTCGCCCCGCGTGACAGCCCGGACGGTTTCTTCCGCCTTGGCTGCGTCCTCGGGAACCTGAACCGCGGAGAAGTGCAACCCGATGGCCTCCTCCCTGCTGGTGAATCCGTACATCCGTAACCACGCAGGGTTGACGTCCTCGTAGCAGCCGTCCATTCCGATCCGGAAATATCCGGCGTGGGTATTCTCGACGATTCTTTGAAACTGCGCGGTTTGGGCCTGTAGCCGCGCTTCCGCTTCTATCCGGCCGGTAATGTCTTCGATAAATCCCTCGTAACAGAGCACCCCTCCGTCCACTGCGCGGAGCCTCCGGCAATTGAGCGACACCCACAGTACGGACCCGTCTTTGCGTTTGAGCCGGCACTCAAGACCAGTGACGACCTCGCGATCTTCGAGGAGTTGCAGAAGATGCAAGCGGTCATTTGGGTCCAGGTACGCTTGATGCGCCGCATCGTCGATCGCGGACAGGACTTCGGCCGGCGAGTCGTAGCCTAGCATTCTTGCGAGGGCGGGGTTCGCCGCCAGAGCCTTCCCCTCGGGCGATGTTCGATAGATTCCCTCGATCGCTCCCTCGAAGATGTTCCTATATTTGCTCTCGGCTTCTCGTAGCGTGTGCTCCGCCGCTTTACGTTCGGTAATGTCCTTTCCGAAGACCGAAATGCCGGTGGTTTCACCATCTTGGACGATTCGGTTGAAAGCCAGTTCCAAGGTCCGGCCATCGGGTAGCGAATACTCGGCCCGGAAGGGCCCTTCCGACAGCGCACGCTCGAATAGTGGAGGCCATACTGCCGCTCTGGCCGGCGGCAGCAATTCCTCCGGTCGCATCCCCACCGCTGCCCGGACGCCAGAACTGCCCTGGATCGCTTTATCAGCCGCGCTGTTGAACGTCAGCAGCCTGTAATTCAGGTCCACCGCCCAAATCAGGTCGTCGGGACTCTCAAGCAAGGCCCGGAGGTTGGCTTCGGCGTGGAATGCAGTGGCTGGATGCGGCCCGCGCGTTTCCATGATTCAGATTGTACTCCCTAAAGAAGTATCGGGATCGGCACACGCGAACGGGAACCCGGCTGGCGCGGCCGGCCCCGGCCGATCCCTACGGCGCTGGCACCCGGTTCTGCTGGCTGGGCCTGTCGCCGGGCGGCAACCTGACGATGGAGAGCCAGAATTCGCCGGCGGAGCGAACCGTGGCGAGAAACTCGTCCACGTCGAGCGGCTTTGAGATGAAACAATTGGCGCGGAGATTGTAGCTTCTCAGGATGTCGCGATCGGCCTGGGAGCTGGTCAGGATCACCACTGGGACGTTGCTCAAATGCCGATGGCCCTTGACCTCCTTCAGAACGTCGAACCCGTCCTTCTTGGGGATGTTCAGATCGAGCAGAATCAGGTCTGGGCGGGGGGCGTTTTCGAAGCCGCCGGCGCGATTCAGAAAGGCCAGGGCAGCTTCGCCGTCGGTCACCACGCTGATGCGGTTCAGCACTTTCCTGAACTGCAGGGCTTCATGGATCAACTCCACATCCCCAGGGTTATCTTCAACCAACAGAATCTCGGCTGGTCTGTCTGCTGCGCTCATGTGCTACTCCGCTCTCCCGGGTTTCGGGATTGTGAAACGGAAGGTGGATCCCACTCCAGGCTCGGATTCCACCCAAATTCTTCCCCCGTGCCGCTCGGCGACCTTCTGGCAGACCGCGAGCCCGATTCCGGTGCCGGGATATCGGTCCCTGGTGTGCAGGCGCTGAAAGATCTGGAAGATGCGGCCGGAATGCCGGGGGTCGATTCCGATGCCGTTATCCCGGACGGAAAACAGCCAGTCTGGGCCCTCATCGGCGGCGGCGATGTGGATTCGGAGGGGGGCCGGCCCGCGGAACTTGATGGCGTTGCCAATGAGGTTCTGGAATAGTTGGCCGAGTTGCGCCGCATCCGCCGTGAGAACGGGCAGCGAATCCCGTGCGATCACCGCGCCGCTTTCCTCGATGGCCGCGCTCAGGTTCATAAGGGCCGCCTCGACCACCGCCTCGCACTCGGTCTGCCGGAGGTCGAGTTCCTCGCTGTTGACGCGGGAATACGCCAGCAAGTCGACGATCAACTGCTGCATGCGCCTGGCGCCATCCACCGCAAAGTCGATGTAGCGGTTGGCCGTCTCGTCCAGCCGGCCGGAGTAGCGCTTGGCGAGCAGTTGGGTGAAACTGGCGACCATGCGGAGCGGCTCCTGCAAATCATGCGAGGCCACATAAGCGAAGCGCTCCAGATCCGCATTGGACCGGGCGAGCTTTTCGGCGTGGCGCTCCAGGTCTTCCGCCAGACGCTTGCCCTCGGTGATGTCCAGCAGGGCGCTGCGAATGCCGGTTGTCTGGCCCGCCGCGTCGCGCACCAGGATGTCGTGGATTTCGACCCACAACTCGCCGCCGTCGCGCCGGACGTAACGGCGCCGGGCGGGTTCCAGGGGTTGTTCCCCGGACAGTTTCCGGCGAATGGCCTCTCGGCAGGCTTCCCGGTCCACCCCGGCGACGAATTCCCATACCGGCCGGCCCAACATCTCGCCCGCCTCGTAACCCAGCAGGGCGCATTCGGCCCGGTTCACCCGGCGCACCACGCCGTCCATGTCCAATTCGTGATACGCCATCGGAGCGCAGTCGAACAGCTCGCGAAACTTCGCCTCGCTTTCCTGCAAAGCTTCTTCGGTCCTTCTACGGCCGGTAATGTCGTGCGCGGTGGCGTAGACTACCTGCGCATCCTTCAGAGCGCCGGCGTTGACCAGTATCCAGCGGTACGATCCATCTTTGCACCTGGCGCGGCACTCGAAACCCAGGCGTTGCCCCGTGACGAGGAGCTTTTCGAATTCGGCCATGATAGCGGCGCGATCCTCGGGGTGAATCCAGTTGAACGCCGGAGTCCCTTCCGCTTCCGCCGCCGTGAATCCGAAAATCGGCTCCCAGGCGGGGTTTACCCGCTGGAGGCGGCCGTCGAAGCCCACGATGGCCATCGGCGTTGGCGATGCCGAGAAGAACTGATAAAGGGCCGTTTCGGCCCGGACGCGGCCGGTAATATCGACATTGACGCCCACCACACGCGCGGGCCTCCCGGCTTCGTCGAAGAACACCGTCCGCCGCGAGAACAGCCAGTGAGTGCTCCCGTCCGGCCAGACGACTCGATATTCCGCCCCGGGCGGCTGAAGTCCGGAGAGCGCCAACTCGTGCTGGCGGTCCATGCGCTCGCGGTCTTCCGGGTGGACCAGCTTGCGCCATTCTTCAAGCGATGGCCATTGGCCGGCGGGGTCCAGCCCAAACAGGCGGAACTGCCCTTCCGACACCCTCGCTCGATCGGCGTTGAGATCCAGATCGAAGATGCCCACACCGGCTGTGTTCTGCGCGAAGCCCAGCCATTCGTCGCTCTTCCGCTGCCCCTCCTCCGCGCGCTTCCGGGCCGTGATATCGACCATACCGATCACGGAACCCCTCATGCGGCCTTCGACGACTACCGGCTGGATGGAGTACTTCACCGCGATGGCAGTCCCGTCGCGGCGCTGGAACCGATCGTCGTCCACCTGCGCGGCAGATCCGCTCGCCAGCGCGCTCTGTACGTGGCAGGCCTCCTTCGGGCAGACCCATCCTTCGCAGAGGCCCGCATGGATTCTGCACTGAATCTTCTGGCCCAGGCACTCTTCCCGTCGATAGCCGAGCGCGCGGCACGCGGCCTGGTTGATGAATACGCAGCGCCCCTCCAGATCCAGCGCCCAGATACCGGTCCCCACCGAGTCGAGGGTCGCCGCCAGTTCTTCGGCGCCCCAGGAATCCACGAACGGCCGTGGGGCGTGCAGAGTGCCGCCGTTCACGCCCGTCTGGCTTGCTGGATGGCTGCTAGACCCCAGTGGTTGCACGTCGGAGGGCTCCTGCCAAGAACGAGAAACCGGGCTTCGGCGCTTGGGTATCCTTTCCTACTCTTACGCCCGCGATTCCAGCCGCCAACTGCGCGATGTGGCTCTGGAACTTGCGGCTTTCGCCCAGCCGCTTTCCGTTTTGGAAACTCGCCTCAAAATCCTTGCGACACTCCGGCAGAACAGCCTCCACCGGCACTCCCAGGAACTTCTCGAACTCCAGGTTAAATGACTGGGACAACGCCGGGGCTTGGTTGAGTACGAGGGCCAGCGCATCCCGGCGGAAGCCGTTCTGAAGCAGCACGGACGCCGCCGATCTCATCTGGTTTAGGCCCAGCAGGTCGCACGTGCCCACCATGTAGAGGCGGTCGACGTCCTCGGCGACGTGCGCCGAAAGCAGACCCATCCGGCCGAGATCGACGACAATCCACTGGTAGAGCGAGCGGAGGAAGCGTAACACCAGCCGGACCCTTTCCACCCTCGGCTGTTTTTCTTCGCGGAATACCGGCCCCCCCGACTGGATCACGTCCAGACCCTCAGGGCCGGAGACCTTCAACTTCGACCAGCTATTCTCATCCAGGTGAAGGAAATCATAGGCAACTTCGGTAACGCCATAGGGGGAGTTCACGTTCATGAGGTACGCGATGGTGCTGCCCGCCAGGTCGAGGTCCATCACCAGGACGCGGCCGTTGGTCTGCCGCCTCAGTTCCATCCCCAGGTGACAGGCGACAGTGGTACTTCCTACCCCGCCTTTGGCGCCGAGAAAACCCAAGACCTTGGCCTCTTCCTGGCGAGAATCGGAGCGCGAAGATTGCGCGTTGATCTTGTGCCGGGCCAGCGCGCGTAGCAGGGCGCGAGCCAGAGCCTGCCCCTCCAGCGAGCCCTTCACGACATATTCCTGCGCTCCGCTTTCTACCGCCCGCAACGCCATGGACTCGCTCTCGAACCCCGTCAGGAGTATCACCGGAAGGTTAGGCGCATGGGTTCGCATGGCGTGCAGACCCTCCAAGCCGTGACTGTCCGGGAGGTTCAGGTCGAGGAGCACAAGATCGATATCCCCGCGCGTCGCCCGGTCCAGACCGGGCAGCAGGGCGTTTGCCCAATGGACCTTAAATCCACCCGCATCCGCAAGCGCTACTTTGACCAGTTCGGCATCGCCCGGATTGTCTTCGATGAGTAATACTTGCAGCAAGGGCTGTTGAGGCACGACGCAAGGGACTCCGAACCCTTCAACCACACTTTCGCACCGCGAACGCGGAAAGTGGATACAGCAAAACCCTCAACCTGCCTAGGGCGAGACCCTATTGGAAGGGTATCCAAAGAGAGCCTGCGCCCGGTATGGAGCGACCCGAAATGCGGGTACCAGCCCATTGCCGCAAGAAGCCCGTTGGCGCAATCTGTATTTAGAGCCGCCGCGATGCGGGGGCTCGGGGAGAACTTGCATGTTTGAGTTTCTGCTGAGTCGTCACATACCGGACCGGACGCTGATCCAGTATCGAGCGGGATTGCTCGATAAGGAGCACTCCGACTCACTCGAGGAGCACCTGTTGCTCTGCCCGACATGCCAGCTTCAGTTGGGGGACCTGCTGCCCCCGACACCGGCTCCGAGGCTTTTCGATCTGTGCCTGGAGCATTAATCCGCAGCCGCCCGATGCGGCTGTTTGCCGCGCTGCTGCTGGCATGCCTGGTCAGGCTCATTGGCGCGCAGCGCACCGGAACTACGACGCTGGCAGTGCAGGTGAACCAGGAGGCTCGTCTCGACCCGCGGCGGGTCGCGCTCAACTTCCGGGTATCCGCCGACGGCGCTTCCGACGTTGCCATTCAGACCGCCAGTGTGGCGGCGTGGGTGCGCGCATTGCCCGGCCAGCAGATTAGGGTCATCGCGCGCCTCGTCAGCCTCAACGGCCCGGATGGCCCCATGCCGGTTACCCAGGTCGGCTGGGCGGGATCGGCCACCCGTGCCACCGCAGGGGGGCCAGGCGGCCACCTGTTCCAGCGGCACTTTCCAGCCGGGCGCCATCCACGACCTGGTGCTGGGGTGGCAGCGTTCGGGAATCCTCACCTGCGCAGTCAACTTCGAGCTGGCCGCGCCGCGGAATCTCTCCCCCGGCCTGTACACGGGAGCTGTCAACCTGGCGCTGGACACCCACTGACCAATGGGCAACCATTTGGTGTTAACCCCGGAGAATCCTACACTACTACCTAAATTCGGCCCAGTATCGGTTCTCGTGCCACGAGATAATCGCACGAGGTAGACAGAATAGAACTGTACACTCATATGCGCCGCGTTCTGTTGGCTCTGACCTTTGTCCTGGGCACGCCTGCCTGGGGGCTCGATCCCAAGGTGGCGATTACCCAATACGGACATGAAGTGTGGACCACCGCCGACGGTCTGCCGCACAACTCCATCCGCGCCATCGCGCAGACACCGGACGGGTACCTTTGGGTGGCCACCTCCGGCGGCCTGGCGCGATTTGATGGAGTTGGCTTTACCGTGTTCACTCCGGAGAACTCGCCGGGCCTCATGGATGACCGGCTCACGACGATGGCGGCGGCGGGCGACGGATCACTGTGGATCGGCACCTCGGGTGCCGGAGTAATCCGCTATCGCGACGGCAAGTTTAAACAGGTTGCGGCTTCCGACTTGCCCGATCGCACCGTGCGCGCGCTGTGGGCCGACTCAGCGGGGGTGGTGTGGATCGGGACCGAGTTAGGGCTCTCGAAATATGAAGGGGGAAAGGTCAGCGTTGTTTTCAGGGGCGTCCACAGACAGTTGGGCGTGCATTGTCTCTTGGAGTATCCCGCCGGAACCGTGTGGGCTGGGACGAACAGCGGTTTAAAGAAGATCGAGCATGGCACGATTACGTCCTATACGGAGAAGGATGGATTGCCTGGCAACCCGGTCTGGGGCCTTACGGACGGTCCCCATGGAGAACTCTGGGTGGGCACGCGTCCGGGCGGCCTGAGCGTGCTGCGCGACGGGCAGTTCCGGAATTACACCGAGCGCGATGGCCTGACCCACAACGCCATCAACGCCCTCAAGAGAGATCGCGACGGGAACCTGTGGATCGGGACCGATGGCGGGGGGGTGAATCGCTTCTCGGACGGCAAGTTCACGTCCTACCAGACGCGCGAGGGGCTTTCCAACCAGGTGATCCGGTGCATGTATGAGGGCCGGGACGGCAGTTTGTGGCTGGGAACCGCCGGGGGCGGGCTGAACCAGCTCAAGGACTACCGCATCGTGGTGCGCTCGATGCGCGAAGATCTGCCCAGCGACAATGTCCGTTCCATCTACCAGGACGCCGGGGGAGATGTCTGGTTGGGGACTGGGGACGGGGTGGCGAGAATCCCGGCAGTGGGCAAGCTGGTCCATTACACCACGAAGAACGGTTTTTCGAGCGACCTGATCTGGCCGGTGCTGCGCGATCGCGAGGGCGACCTGTGGGCCGGGTCCGAGGACGGCGTGCTGCACTGGTTCCGCGGGGCGGATCTGACAGACCCCGCGGCCCGCCGCACGTGGCAGCTTACGGGGGCTGTCCGAACCATCTTTCAGCAGAGCGACGGCACGGTATGGGTGGGCACCACCAGCGCGCTGAGGCGCTTCAGCCACGGACAGATGAGTCTGTTGGGGAAGGAAGAAGGGCTGGCC
>JBAWDI010000387.1:0-20506 GCA_049590695.1 Bryobacteraceae bacterium | reverse complement strand
CTGCATTACAACGTGAACTGGCCGAGCGGCCTGAGCCTGGGTGAAGCCACCTTCACGGCCCACCACAAGGCCGGCGCGTGGGATCTGGCAATGACTCTGGACGCGGGCGTCCCCGGGTTCGCGGTGGCGGACAAGATCCGGTCCTCGGCGACGGACGACCTCTGCTCGCTCGAACTGGAGCGCGACATCAGCCACGGCGTTAGGCAGACGCGCGAGACGACTACTTTCGATCAGAAGAAGGGCGAGGCCACCCGGACCACGGTGTTTCCGCTCGGCGGCGGCACCAGCACCTTCAGTATCCCTTCGTGCCCGCGCGACGCCATGGCCTTCCTGTACTTCGCGCGGCGCGAGCTGGGGCAGGGCCGGGTGGCGCCGCCGCAGCAGGTGTTCTTCGGATCGGCCTACTCGGTGCGCATGGAATGGACCGGCGCGCAAACCATCACGGTGAGCGACAGGCCGGCGGTCACGGACCGCCTGGTGGTGAACGTGAAGGGGCCGAAATCCAGTTTCAGCCTGGAGGTGTTCTTCGCCCGCGACGCGGCGCGCACGCCGCTCCTCATCCGGGTCCCCTTGAGCGAAGGGACTTTCTCGATGGAGCTGGTGCGCTGAAATGCGCGTGGCTTTCTTTTCCCCGCTGCCGCCGGCGCGCAGCGGGATCGCGGATTATTCCCAGGCCCTCATCCAATCCCTCAAGCCGTTAGTCGAGCTGGAGGTTTTTTCGGAGGCCAGCCGGGCATTCGATCCGGCGCGGTTCGACGTCGCGCTGTACCAGCTTGGCAACAACGTCCATCACGACTTCGTCTACGAGACGGCGCTGCGGCACCCCGGCGTGGTGGCGATGCATGAATCCAACCTGCACCACCTGATGGCGGAGCTTACCATCAAGCGCGGCGACTGGGACGCCTACATACGCGAGTGCGAGTACCACGGCGGCCCGCAGGCGGGCGCATATGCCGCGCGTGTCCGCAAGCTGGAAGTGGGTCCGGATTACGAAGGCGTGCCCATGACGCGGCGCATTCTGGAGAAGGCTCGCGGCCTGGTGGTGCACAGCCGGTACATGCGGGAGGAGATGCGCGCGGCCGCGTTCACCGGGCCGGTGGCGGTGATCCCGCACGGCGCGTGGATCCCCGAGGCGGACCGCAACGCGTACCGGCACCGGCTGGGTCTGGATGAGATCGCGCCGCTGGTGGGGGTCTTCGGTTTCTTGAAGCCCTACAAGCGGATCGCCGAATCCCTGCGCGCCTTCCGGCGGCTGGTGCGGCTGGTGCCCAATGCCCGGATGATCCTGGTGGGGGAGCCGCATCCCGAGTTCCCGCTGGAAGCGATGATCGGCTCCATGGGCCTTTCCGCCAGCGTGCGCGTGCTGGGCTTTGTGCCCATTGAAGAGTTCACCGGCTATCTGGGGGCGTGCGACATCGTGCTCAACCTCCGCTACCCGACGGTGGGAGAGAGTTCGGGCACGCTGCTGCGGTCGATGGGACTGGGCAAGGCGGTGATGGTTTCCGAGGTCGGCTCGTTTCGGGAATTCCCCGACGATGTGTGTCTCAAGGTGCCGGTGGGGCGGGGCGAGGAGGACCTGATCTTCGAGTACCTGAACCTGCTGGTGTCGCGCCCCGACGTGGCCCAGGCGTTGGGAGCCCGGGCCAAGGACTACGTAGCGCGCGAGTGCAACTGGGCGGCGGTGGCGCGGCGCTACGCGGCCTTTCTGGAGGCGGTGGTGGAAGGCCGGGAGTATCGCGAGGAAGCCGCTCCGCCTATTGAGGACGCCCCGCCGCCCGAGTTCGGACCCGGCTTGCCCGATTACCTGCGCGGATGGGAGGCCAGCACGCCGGGCCGCGGGTACCTGGAAACGCACCAGACGCGCCTGGTCAAGACCCTCGATATCACTCCGCCCGGCGGCGCTTCGGACCGCATTCTTGAGATGGGGGCGTACATGCAGATCACGCCCGCCCTGCACAGCAAGCTGGGCTATGGCGAAGTGCGCGGGTGCTACTACGGCGAGCCGGGCCGCGTGGATCACCGCGTGGCGGTATCCGCCGAGGGCGAGCCGTTCGAGTGCGACGTCGATCATTTCGATGCCGAGAAGCACCGCTTCCCGTATCCCGACGGGCATTTTTCGACGGTGCTGTGCTGCGAGCTGATCGAGCACCTGCTGGCCGACCCGATGCACCTGATGTCGGAAGTCAACCGCATTCTGAAGCCCGGCGGCCACCTGGTGCTGACCACGCCCAACGTGGCGGGGCTGCGCGGCATCTCGGCGATTCTACAGGGATATCATCCGGGCTTTTTCCCGGCTTACATCCGGCCGCCGGAGTCGGGCGAGGCGGAAGCGCGGCATAATCGCGAATACACGCCGCGCGAGATTCGCATGTTGCTGGAGAATTCCGGGTTCGAAGCGACGCTGCTGGAAACCGGCGAATTCCTGGATACGCCGCGTCCGGAGTACGGCTGGGTGGTGCATCTGCTGGAACGCTACCGGCTGGAAACGGACCTGCGCGGAGACGGAATTTACGCGGTGGGGCGAAAGACGGGGCCGGTGAAGGAACGCTACCCCGGGTGGCTCTACGCATGAGCGCCGATTACCTCTCGCCCGAAGTCAAGCTGGATACGGGGAAGCGAACCGCGCACGCCGAGTTCGAAATTCAAAACGACTCGCCGGCGGCCTGGCGCGCGTCCGAAGGTTTCGGCATCGGCTATCACCTCTTCGACGCGGAAACCGGCACCCTCATCGTGGATGGCGCGCGCGTGCATCCCGAGGGCGACGTGAAGCCGGGCGAGCGCATGCGCGTGCGGCTGGATTTCGAGCTGCCGGCCGAGGACGGCCGCTACCAGGCGATGCTTTCACCCATGCGCGAGGGCGTGTGCTGGTATTACGACCAAGGCTGGCCATTCCTCCTGGTGGAGTGCGCCGCCAAGGACGGCGTCGTCAAACTGGGACGCGTGCGCGTCACCACCAGCGCCACGCTGCGGCGCGAACGCGAGCTGCGCGCGGTGGGCCGGGCTTTTACCTACCCCGTGCTGACCATCTGGCGGAACCGCGGACTGATTCGCGTCATGGTGCGGCGGGACATTCTGGGGCGCTACCGCGGCTCGTTCGGCGGCGCATTCTGGACGCTTATCAATCCCCTGCTGCTCATGCTCACCTACTTCTTCGTCTTCGGAGTGGTGCTGCGCTCGCGCTTCGGCCAGGATCAGAGCCGCTCGGGGTTCGCGCTCTATTTCCTGGCGGGCATGCTGCCGTGGCTGGCGTTCAGCGAAGCGGCCGGCCGCGCGCCGGGGGTGATGCTGGAGCACCGCAATTTTGTGAAAAAGCTGGTGTTCGCGGTGGAAACGCTGCCGGTGAACCTGGTGGCCGCGGGTCTGGTGAGCGAGTTGTTCGCGGTGGTGCTGTTCTGCGGGTTCCTGCTGGCGGTTCGCGGCGGAGTGCCGCCCTCGGTGGTGTGGCTCCCGGCATTGTTGATTCCGCAAGTGTTGTTCACCGCGGGCGTGAGCTGGTTTCTGGCGGCCCTGGGAGTCTTCGTGCGCGACCTGGGCCAGGTGATGGGATTCGTGCTCACAATCTGGTTTTTTGTGACGCCGATCTGCTATCCTGAAACCTCTCTGCCGCCGCAGGCTAGGGTATTGCTTTCCAAGAACCCGATCTATGTTCTGGTGCGCGGCTACCGCGCGATTTTTCTGGAACACCAGCCGCCGGCGTTCGGCGCACTCTGGAAACTGTGGCTGCTGTCGATCGTAGTGTTCGTGCTCGGGCACGCGTGGTTCTACAAGCTGCGGAAGTCGTTCGCGGACATGATCTGAGGGCTAGGGTTTGAGGCGGGAAATTGCTCTCTAAAATCGTTGCGGCGCTGATTGCCTTCGGGCCGTGGGGCGTCTTCCTGCTCGGCTTCATCGATTCGCTGGGCATCCCGCTGCCGGCAACCATGGACGCGTTAGTGGTTCTGGTGGCGGTGAAAGCTCCGCAGCGGGCCTATTTCACCGCGCTCATGGCGGTGCTGGGCTCCGCCGGCGGCAGCATCACCCTGTTCCTGGCTGCCCGCCAGGGCCGCCGGCTGTTCCTCAAGGGCGATCCGCCACCGGGCAGGCGGCAGCGCTTCGAGCGGTGGTTCGACCGCTACGGCATGCTGACCGTATTCGTCCCGGCCGTGACGCCGGTGCTGCCGCTGCCGCTCAAAGTGTTCGTGGTTTCGGCGGGCGCGTTGAAAACCCCGTTTAGCAAGTTCCTCGCCGTGATTCTGCTGGCCCGCGTGATCCGCTATTTCGGCGAAGCCTACCTGGGCATACGGCTCGGGGAGGATGCGCAGACGTTCCTGGCGCGCCACATCTGGATGATACTGGGGATCGTGCTGGCGCTGGCCGGGGCGGCGTACGTGCTGATCCGGATGATCGGCCGGCGGCGGGAAACGGCGGGATACTGAAGGAGATGATCCCAGCCGCAGTACCTTTTGAACTGGCCATTGCGGTGGAGCCGGCGGATATCGACCAGCTCGGCCACGTCAATAACGTCATTTACCTGCGCTGGGTGCAGGAGGCCAAGGTGGCCCATTGGACGGCTGCCGCGCCCGCCATGGACCAGGCGAAACTGCTGTGGGTGGTGGTGCGCCACGAGATCGACTACCAGCAAGCGGCCTTCCTGGGCGACCGGATCATCGCCAGAACGTGGGTGGGAAGCGCCAGCCGGATTCGCTTCGAACGCTTTACCGAATTGCTCCGGGCAAGCGACCGCAGCCTCCTGGCCAAGGCACGCACCTGGTGGTGTCCCATAGATACGCGGACCGGCAAGCCGGCCAGCGTCAGTCCGGAAGTCCGGGCTTGCTTCTCCGTTGAGGCGAAGAAGGGGTCAGACGCATTTAAATAAATGCGTCTGACCCCTTTTTCCGGGAAGTGACGGTTCAGGCAAGAGCGCGCAGGAACTTCGTCAGGCGCTCCATGGCGGGTTCGAGGATGGAACGCTCGGCGGCATAACAGATCCGGACCGAACCTTCCCCGCCGGCGCCGAAGGCCACGCCTGGGGCGAGGCCCACCCTGGTTTCCTCCAAGAGGCGCCGGCAGAAGGCGAAGGAATCGTCCAAGCCTTGGATGCGCGGGAACAGGTAGAACGCGCCGTCGGGCTTGGGGACAGTCACGCCGGGGATGCCGCTCAGGGCATCCAGACAGAGATCGCGGTTCCCTTTGAGCCGCTCGATCATTTCGACCAGCGGGCCTTCGCCCTCCTCCAGAGCCGTCTCACCGGCCTTCTGCGCGAAGCTGGGCGCATGAGAGATTATGAACTCGTTCAACTGCGTTGCCTTGGCCGCCAAGTCCCGCCGCGCCACCAGCCAGCCCACGCGCCAGCCGGTCATGCAGTAGCTTTTCGAAAACGAGTGCACCACCATCACGGCGTCGTCGCGCGTGGCCATCCGCAAGATGGAGGGGACGGGGTCGCCCAGGCGCGCGCCGGCGTAATAGAGCCGGTCGTAGACCTCGTCGGCCAGAAGCCAGAGATCGTGGCGCCGCGCAAAATCGAGCAGGCGCCGCTGATCCTCTTCGGTGGCCACCCAGCCGAGCGGATTCGAGGGCGAGGTATAGACCAGCAGGCGCGTGCGCGGCGATACCGCGGCCTCGAGCGCGTCGAAATCCACCCGGTAGCACTCGCCCGAGAGCGGGTGCGGCACCTGGACCGCGGCGGCGTTGGCCAGCATGACGCTGGAAGAGCCGTTGGGCCAGGCCGGTGTGAGCACCAGCGCCTGGTCGCCCGGATCGAGCGCGCAGCGGATTCCCACGTTCAGGGCTTGCACTCCCGAGGCGGTGACCACGATTTCGCGCGTCGCATCGAGCTCCACCGCGTGCAGCCGGCGGTAGTTTTCCGCAATCGCCCGCCGCAGGGAAGCGAGCCCGGCATTTTCCGTATAGAAGGTGTAGCCATCCCGCAGGGCGCGGATGGCCGCCTGCTTGATGTAATCCGGCGTGGGCAGGTTGGATTCGCCAAAGTACAGGCGCAGGACTCCCTCCATCGACATAGCGATTTCCGCCAGTTCGCGAATGCGCGAGTGGGGCACGTTTTCGACCGATCGCGCCAGTCGTGGCATAAGTGATATTCTCTCACTGGACGCCGGCGCGCCGGCGAGACGTGCCCCGCCCGTCCGGAGTGTCGTGATACCATGAACATTCATTTTCATTTGAGGTTTTCGTGGCCAGAATCACCCGCAAACAACTAAAGAGCGATAAGTTTGCCCAGGAAGTCGGGCTTACAGTCACGTTCTTCGAAGAGCATAAAGAAGAAATCACGCGCTATGGCGCGATCGTAGCGGTGGCCGGCCTGTTGCTTGCCGGCTATCTGTACTATCAACGAAAACAGCATGGCGTGCGTGAAGAAGCGCTGACCAAAGCGATCCAGGTTCAGGAGGCGCCGGTCGGGCCCTCGGCCAACGGAGGTCCCAGCTTCCCCACGCAGGAAGCCAAGGATCGGGAAGCCCTAAGAGTATTCTCCGATCTGCGGAATAAATACGCCGGGAGCGAGGAGGGCGAAATCGCGGAGTACTACTTGGGCGCCATCCAAGCGGACCAGGGAAAGTTGGCGCAGGCTGAAAAGAGCTTCCAGGAGGCGGCTCGGAAAGGCGACCAGAACTACGCCTCGCTGGCCAAACTCTCGCTGGCCCAGATCTACTTCGCCGATGGCCACTCCGATCTGGGGGAGAAAACGCTGCGCGAGCTGATGGCCAAACCCACGATCTTCGTTTCCAAGGAACAAGCGGCCATCATGCTGGCTCGTTATCTCATGCCGACGAAGCCCGCCGAGGCGCGCAAGCTTTTGGATCCGCTGCGCAAGGTGCCCGGAGCGGTCGGCCAGATGGCGATTCAGGCGTACGGCGAGATGGGCCTGCAGTAGGCCTCGCGGTGCTGTGATGCTGGCGCGCCTGCGGTTTGCGGTGGAGCGAAGCCGGGGCCGCCGCTACCCTGAACCGGAACATCCCTACCGCAACGCCTTCCAGCGCGACCGCGACCGCATCGTCCATTCCCGGGCCTTCCGGCGGCTGGAGGCCAAAACCCAGGTCTTCATATCCGGTCTCTCCGATCATTTCCGCAACCGCCTGACCCACACCATTGAGGTGGCCCAGATGGCGCGCACCGTGGCCAGGGTGCTGGGGCTGGATGAGGACTTGACGGAGGCCCTGGCGCTGGCGCACGACATTGGGCACCCCCCGTTCGCGCACGCCGGCGAGGAGGAGCTGAACCGGCAGATGGAGCGATTCGGCGACCGGTTCGACCACAACCTCCACGCGCTGCGCATAGTCGAGAGCTTCGAGCAGCGGTACGCCCGTTTTCCGGGGCTGAACCTGACCTATGAAGTGCGCGAAGGAATGGTCAAGCACTCGCGCGATTTGACTCCCGGCGAGAGCCCCGAGCTGGATGCCTACCGGCCGGCTTTCCGCCCGCCTCTTGAAGCGCAGTTGATCGATCTTGCCGACGAGATCGCCTACAACACGGCCGATCTGGACGACGCTTTTTCCGCCGGCCTGCTGGCGCCCGCAGATGTGGCCGATTGCGTTCCGCAGTACCGCGCGATTTACGAGGCCATCGAAATGCAGTTCCCCGGGGCCAGCGGGCGCGAGCGCTTCCACGAGGGACTGCGGCGCCTGATCGATGCGTTGGTGACGGGCCTGATTGCAGGAACCGCCTCACGCGCGCGGGAGGCGGCTGTCGCCGATGCCGATGAGGTGCAGGCATTTCCCCGGCGCCTGGCGGCGTTTACCGCGGAGGCGGCCCAGACCAGCCGCGCCCTGAAAGAATTCCTGTATGCCAAGGTATATGCTTCCGCGGCCTTGGGCGAGGACCGGCGGCGCTCCATGACCATGATCGGAGAGCTGTTCCGGTTCTTCCTCGACCACCCCGATCGCCTGCCGCCGCCATACTGCCAGCAGGCGCTCGCCGAGCCCGCGCCTCGCGTGGTGTGCGACTACATCGCCGGCATGACCGACGCTTTCTTCCACCGCACCTACGAGCAGACCGTCGGGGCGGGATGAGTTTGGTATCGGATGCCGAAAGGCGAAGCGGAAGACTAGGCCACGCGACGGGAAGGGGACTTTTGAAGTTCCTGTGTCATCCAGGCAAACCAGCCATCGCCCCTGGCGTATCCACAAAACATCTCGAGGTCGGGATGATCGGCGCCTACGGCGGTAATTGCGCGTGTCACCAGCGCCTTGAAAGCGTCGAAGTCGAGATGGCCGGAGGAATACGCGTCATCCAACTCGCGACCTATCTCGCAAAGTCGTTCATGTTGCTGTCTTTCGAGCGCCGTCATTTGAACACCAGCCGGAGAATCGCCTCAACCATATCGTAGCCGTTTGGGTCCTTGTCTGCAAGCCCGTCCTCAAAGCGATAAGCAGCGAACGTTTCGCAAAAGTACTCGATAGGATCCACCTTCGCCCTGAGAGAAACGGGGATCACGCGTCCGTTGCGGAACAACCTTCTCACGTGCCGATCCGGCTCCGGTCCGGCTGCATCGAGGACCGAATGCCCAATCTCGTGATACAGGCTGCGCTGCATCGCCTCGACTAGAGTTCGGCCGGCTTCGGAGACTGTTGGTAGTTCGGGCGAACAGAACTCTTTGCCATAAGTTTCCGGGCCGCGGAATGCACTCACAACCACATCTCGGGATGGCGGATCATATGATCCCCGCCAGTTTGGATTCGGCACCCGGCCCGAGAACTCCAGCCGCCCAAGTTCGTGCCGTTCGAGGAACCTCAGGAGCTTGGGATCGCTGCGGAGCGCCTGAAGGACCTCCCTGGCCGGCTGCTCCGGCAGCGCCGAATAGAAGCTCCGCGCGTGCACGCCAACCTCGATCGGGGAGGCCCACTGGGGCCGCGGTACGGGTTCCATTTTGGGAAACTGAATCGTACCACTATCGCCGATCTCACCGCGCGCCGGCCGCTGCGTAGGGGCGCGCCCCGGCCTCTATACTAGGGGAATGGCTTGCGCACTCTGCGAAACCCGCCGTCCCCGCCGCTTCTGCCCCGGAGTACGGGGCGATATTTGCGCCACCTGTTGCGGCGCCGAGCGCGAAGTCACGGTGAGCTGTCCGCTGGATTGCGAATACCTGCGGGAAGCGCGCAGGCACGACAAGACGCCGCCCATCGACCCCCAACAAGTCCCCAATCGGGACATTAATCTCACGGATCGGTTGTTGAGCGACAACGAGACGCTTCTCGCTTCTCTGTCCATGACCCTGACGCGCGCCGCATCCCAGACGCCGGGGGTGGTGGATTTCGATATGCGCGACGCGCTGGATGCGCTGACCCGCACGTACCGCACGCTGCAAAGCGGCGTTTATTATGAAAGCCGCCCGACCAACCCGCTGGCGGCGCACATTTGCGACGTGGTGCAGGCCGGCATCGTGGACTTCCGGCGCCGGGAGACCGAGAGCCTGGGGATGACCAAGACGCGCGACGCCGACATCCTGGGACTGCTGGTTTTTCTGCAACGCTTCGAACTGGACCAGAACAACGGCCGGCGTAAGGGCCGCGCGTTTCTCGATGCCCTGAGCAGGGTCTACGCCGATGAGCCCGGCGCGGCGCCTCCGGCGGCCTCGTCTTCGCTGATCCTGCCCTGAGGCGGGAACGGAGCGGGTTGACGGTAAGGTTCCTCGAACGCTACAGTAGGATTGTCACCTTCATCCGCCCAGCAAGTCCCTATCGTCTAGCCCGGCCTAGGACATCGCCCTTTCACGGCGGTAACGGGGGTTCGAATCCCCCTGGGGACGCCAAACCTTTTCGCCTCAGCGGCTCCAAGACAAACTGATTTGCGGTACGCTGGTGGCGGCTACAAGTCCAAAAAGAGAATTGTGGCCAATATACAGTCCATGGGGGCCAGGAACCCAAAACGGAAGTACTGGCAGAAGGAAGCTGATCATGCAGCGAAGAACGTTTCTGCACACACTATTGGCGGGCGCCGGAGGCGTCGCTCTCGGCGGGAGGTTGGCCCACGCAGCCCTGCCCAAGATGAAAATTACCCGTGTCCGCTATTATTCTCCCGGCAAGGAAGCGCGTGCCGGGGTTCCGAGTCTCACGTCAAGCGCAAACGTCATCTGTATCGACACCGATGCGGGCCTTACTGGAATCGGCGAAGGCGGAACGAAGGACACACTGGAACACTGTGCCTCGGCGCTCATCGGCCAAGACCCGGGCAGGATTGACACTCTCTGGCAGAACATGTTTCGCGGGGCCTTCTACCCCAGTGGCCTGGAGAAGCTGCATGCGCTTGGCGGCCTGGATATGGCCTTATGGGACATTAAGGGGAAAGCCCTGGGCGTGCCGGTTTACGCACTCCTGGGGGGTCCGACACGCGAGTTGTGCGAGTGCTACGGCGGCGGCGGCCAGGGAAAGACCTCGATCAAGGAAGCGGCCCGCGCATCGATGGAAGCCGGCTTCAAGGCCTTCCGGACCGAGGTAATCGGCCCGGGGCTTTCCGGCACGGGAACGAGTTCACGCGGGGCCAAGAACTGGAACGCGCACCAGGCGGTGCTGGCCACCTTCAAGCGTTGCCAGGAAGCTCGTGAGGGTGTGGGGGAAGAGGGCGACTTTATTTGCGATTTCCACGCCAAGCTGGACATGTCCGACTCCATCACGCTGGCCACTATGCTCGAACCTTTGCGGCCCTATTTCTGCGAGGACCTGCTTCGGAACGAGGCCCTTCCCCTGTGGCGGACCATACGAGAAAGGGTCAAGGTGCCACTGGCGACAGGTAATGCGGGCAAGCTGGAGCTCAGGGCATTGATCGAGGAGCAGTTGATCGATTACGCGCGCGTGAGGCTCCCGAACCTTGGCGGCATCACCGAGTACATGAAGATCGCCGCCATGTGCGAGACGCACTTTACGGGATTGATCCCAGAGGGCACCGGACCGATTTCCACGGCCGCGGAGGTGCACGTCGCCGCCGCTACCAATGTGCCGTTCCTGTTGCAGGTTGGCGGTCCGGGCACGCGGCCTTACCTGCCTCAATGCTATGACTTCCGTCAAGGCAAGGTCTATGTGAACGAGCGGCCGGGCTTGGGTGTGGAATTCGATCCCAAAGAGGCAACTCCGATCGCGGAAGTGACTCAACCCGGGAATCTGGGTGGCATGACCCGTCCGGACGGATCATATACGAACTGGTAGGCACCGGTATTTTGCGACGCTTGGTTTGGGCCGATTGCCAATCGGCCGCAGCTTGCCAAGCTGCCCCACAGCTTCACTTCTTGATGTGCCCCACCGTCTGCGCGAACGCAATCCGCTGGTCGGGCCGCAGGTTCAGGGCCTTGCTCAGCTCGGCCTTGGGCACCGACCCGCGCACTACCGCGCCGAGGCCTTCCGAGGCGCAGAACAGGTACACGTTTTGAGCGATAAACCCGGCATCGGCGTTGTCCGTGGCGGCTTTGGAGTTCTCGTCCCCATTTCCCATCTTGGCGAAGTCGCCCACGTAAACCAGGTTCAGCGGCGCTTCTCCAACAAATGCCACCGTCCCCGTGAGCTTGCGCAAATCGCCGCTGGCCACCGGCTTGAGGGCGTTGGCCTTGGCGTCGTAGACGTAGGCGCCATCCGCCATCACCGCGTAGAGTTCGATTTCCTGGCGGTTCGACGATGAGGGCGCGGTGCGGCGGCCATCCTCGCGGTTGATCCCCCAGCCGGCCCACAGCAAGTTCGAAAGCACCTGCGGCGAGAGCTTTTCCGTGCTGAATTCGCGCGTCGAATGCCGTTCCTTCAGGGCCTGCATCAGCGGCTTGCCTCCGCTGGTCTGCGGCGCCGGCAGGGCCACGGGCTTAAGATCCTGCGCGAACAGCCCCGCGGGAACCAGCAAAAGGGCGAAAAAAGACCTGCACATCGGAGTTCTCCTTCTCTCGCAGTATAACGCCGCCCGCGCATGGCCCCGCGTCGTTTACACTGAGTCTGTTATGACACGTTGGCGCATTTCCTTTTTGATCGCATCGGCTTTCACCGGGGTGGCCGCCATGCTCGCCACCGGTGCGGCCTCCGGCCAATCCGCGGGACCCGTGGACTTGCTGCCCGACGAGGCCCTCCACGGCTGGACCCGCATCCCGTTTTCCGCCATCGATGGCGTCAAGCCCAAGCTGCAATGGCGGGTGGACCCCGTCCGACACACCCTTATCTGTGCCGGCGACGGGGGACATGAATGGCTCCGCTACGACAAGGAACTGGGCGACTTCGTCTTCGCGGTGGATTGGCGCTTCACCCCGCGCGGCGAAGCGGAAACGCGCTACAACAGCGGCGTCGGCGCCCGCCTCTCGGAGTTTGGCGAGATCTACTACCAGGCCCAGACCAGCCTCCGCGGCGGGTACCTGTTCGGGAACAACATCGTCGACGGCGCGCTCCGGCATTTCAATCTAAGCAAGGAAATGAAAGAGAACCGCGTCAAGCCGGCGGGCGAGTGGAACCACTACGAACTGCGCGCGCAAGGCAGCCACCTGACGCTCGCGGTCAACGGCGCCGTCGTCAACGAATTGCCGAATTGCGGCCTGCTCAAGGGCTACGTCGCCCCGGAGGCCGAGGGGTACGAGATCACTTTCCGGAACCTGAAACTTCAGGTGCTTCCGTAGCGCTCTACACCACCACCATCTTGCCCACGCCGTCGGCGTATTGCGCGTTGATGGAAAACGCCTCCGCGATCCGCTCCAGCGGGCGAGTGTGCGTCACCAAAGGGGCGAACCACTCGGTGCGGCGCGCCAGCAACTCCAGCGCGGCCTCCGATTCGTGAACCGAGCGGCGCACATTGAGGATGGCCAGCTCCTTGCGCCGCATGGGCGAGACTTCGAACGGCACCATCGCGGAGGAATGAATGCCGGTGAGGACCACGCGGCCGGCATTGCGCGCCACTCGAATCGCCCAGTTGGTGGTGTGCTCCCTGGCGGCGCAATCGATGGCGCAATCGACTCCGCGGTTGCCGGTATCGGCCTGAATCTGCCGCGCCACGTCGATCTCGCCGGGATCGAGCACCACGTCGGCGCCCATCCGCAAAGCCATCTCGCGCCGGTGCGCCACCGGTTCGATGGCCCAGATTCGCCCCGCGCCCGACACCTTCAGGCAGGCTACCGTCAGCAGCCCGATGGGCCCCGCCCCGAACACCGCCACCGTCTCCCCAATTTGCACCGCCGCGAATTTCATGGAGTGCATGGCCACCGCCAGAGGCTCGAACATGGAGGCGACCTCGAACGAGAGGCCCCGCGGAATGGGACGCAGGTTGGAGACCGGCAGGTTCACGAACTCGCGGAAGAAACCCGGGTGCCCCGAATTGCTGAGGAACCGGATGTTGGCGCAAACATTGTGGTGGCCGGTGCGGCAGAATTCGCAGTGGTAGCAGTAGAGGGCGGGCTCGAGCGCGGCGCGGTCGCCGGACGACCAGCCGGTCACGCCTTCGCCCGTCTTGACCACCGTGCCCGACGGCTCGTGGCCCAGCACCATGGGGTACTGGTTCCCCATATCGCCGATGCCACCGTCCAGGTACGAGTGGAGGTCGGAGCCGCAGATGCCCACGGCTTTCACCCGCACCTGCACCTCGCCCGGAGCGGGATCTTCGATCTCTTGTTCCACCAGGCGCATTTCGCGCGGCGCAATCAGTTCGGCAATCAGCATCTTCACTCATTGTAAGGTAGAATCGGCGCATGATCTGGCGCATCGCACTCTTCGCGCTCCTGACTACGGCGCTTGCTCATCCATCGTCGGCGCAGGGTGAACTGACGGCCGCGCTCGCCCGCCAGCTGCGGGCCGATGTGGCCGTTCTTGCCTCTCAACCGGCGCTCGCGACATGGCAGAAGTCACATGCTGGCAAGCTGGAACTAGCCCATTACGAAACAACCACGGACCCATACCAAGAGGATTTCACCCGGCTGTACCATTGGTGCGCCGCCTCCGTCGGTCAATCGCCGGCGCAGGTGGTTCGCGCCGCGTTGTTCTATGTGCCTTCGGTAGTCAACGGCGCATTGCCGCCGCTGCCCGAAAAGGAAGACGCCACACTGACACGCGCTTGTAGAATGCAGGCGATCTGGTACGAGACTCCGGCGCCGACCGCCATGGACGCTGTCGTCCGCGAGCTCTCCTCGGCGTGGGGCCAGCCGAATGGGCAATCCACGGAACCCGATGTCAGAGGGTCGGGACTTTGGAAGCGCGTTGTGGCGTGGCATCGGGCGGGCATGAACGTCTGGGTGGTCGACAACTCCAACGGACAGCCCGACGGCACCGGCGGGCCGCGCTTGATCGTCTATGCGAGAAGAGACAGCCCGCGCGATCCGGACTTTGGCCTCTGGTTGCTCAGTGACGCGTTCGCAGATCGGGTGGCTGAGACCGCCGCTCAAATTGCGGCGCAGGATTCGAAGCTGACCGCGGCCGTGTTGAGCCGATCAAACTGCGATACGAAAGTTCCGGGGACCGAAGCGGAGTCTCTCACGGCGAGCCGTCTCGCCCGGTGGCTCAGCGGCTCGAGCAGCTTGCCGCCACAGCGGAAAGCCGCGGCTCTCCTGCTCGCGGACGCTTATGTCGCCTGTGCCCGGATGTTCTCCCAGCGCCTCATCCAACTGGGCGCCAAATCCGGAGGGCCCTGCTCCAAGGACGGGCCCACCTACAGCCACAACTTCCGCGACCAGGCTGAGAAGCTCGATCCCCAAGGTCCCGCCGGTGAACTGGCCGGTCTGGTAAGCCTGGCGTATCCCTGTTTCCTTAAAGGCGCGCGCCCCTGGCCCGATCTGGTCGTTGAAAAGGGCGAGAAATTACTGGGCACATTTCCCCCGGATCAATGGACACCCTGGGTCCATTTCGCCGTCGCCCGCGCACACGCGGTCAAGCTCTCTTTCGCTTATCCGGATCACCCCCCGGAAGATGGAGATTTCCCCCTCACGCGCGCGGCCATGGCGCGGGAGCGCCGCGCCGCTGTCGAGCAGTTTGAGCGCTTCATCGACCAGAAGCCGGATGCCCCCGAGTCCGTCTTTGCCTGGCAGGAAGCATGGCGATTGCTAGCCGGCCTTCCGCCCAGCCAGATCCACTTTGGTTGCGGCTGCGAATAGAGGCGCTAAGATAGCCATAGATGCTCAGCTTCCGTGAGTTCGAAGCCGGACCGGATCCGTTCGGCCGCAAGTTTCAGGTGCTGTTCAAATGGCTGCAAACCGCCATCTCGCTGCGCGGCGCCGACACCGTCGATGTGAAGTTCATTCTGACGGACGACAACGGCGGCCGGACCGAAAAGACCATCGCGCTTCCCCACGCCAGCCTCCTCGACGTGAGCCGCCAGACCGGCCGCGACATGGACGACCCCTGGTGCGCCCGCCTGGCGGCCCTGCACCTGCTGCACGTGGTGGAAACCGGCGAGGACATGGAGAAAGTTCTTGTCACCGTCATGCCCGCGGATCTGAAGCGTTACGCCGGCGAGCTCGCGCGCACGGAAGAATCCGAAACCCACGCCGGGTGATTCGATTCTCTACAATTCGCGGATCTCCGCTTTGTTCTTAGTCGGACTGTCACACGTTTGTAACATTCACCACATAACTTCAAGCGGAAGTTCAGAACCTGAAAGTCTGAAACCTATGCGGGCTGAGTGCGAGATGTGGTAGACTGTATAATTGAGTTATGAGTACAGACGATTCGCTAAACACGGCAGTACTTGTCGGCGATGAACGCGGAGATGTCTTGAAGGAAGTTTCGGCCACGCTGGGGAAGGCCGGATTTGTGGTAGTGACCGCATCGAACGGCCGGGCGGCGCTGGACCGCTGCCGGTGCCGGCATCGACCGGTGGACCTGGCCGTAATCGACACCGCGGCGGCGGGAATCAAACCGCTGGAGGTGGCCAGGCAGTTGCACGAAATCTCCCCATGCGTGCGAATGCTGTTCCTCTCCGACGGCAACCCGGAGACGATCCCGGCAACCGAATCGCTGGGACACGTGCGCCGCTTCCTGCCAAAGCCCTTCCGCAGGTCTCAGTTCCTGGGACGGGTTCTCGAAATGATGGACCAGCCGAAGGCTCTAAGCGCCTGAGGCTGCCGGAGCCAGCCTTGGTGTGTCAGACTTCTTCGCTTGCTTCGGCGTGGTGCCGGACGTCGACTCCCTTGATCAGGAAAACAACGTCCTCCGCAATGTTGGTCGCGTGGTCGCCGATGCGCTCCAGGTTGCGGGCCACAAATATCAAGTCGACCGCGGCTGGGACCACGCCGGGGTCGAGTTGCATGGTCGCCAGCAACTCCGCGTAAACGGCATCGCGCAACTGATCCACCTCATCGTCCGCCAGCAGCACCGAGCGCGCCAGCGATTCGTCTCCATTGACGAATGCGTCGAGGCACTTGAGCAGCATGGATTGCACCAGGGACGCCATGGCGGGAATATCGACCATGGGCTTGACCAGCGGATGGTGCATCAGGGAGAGCGAGCGTTCGGCGATATGTTGGGCTAGGTCGCCGATGCGCTCTAAGTCGGTGTTGATCTTGAGCGCGGAGGTGAGAAAACGCAGGTCCTTGGCCACGGGCTGCCGAAGCGCGAGCAACCGCGTCACCATGCCGTCGATTTCCATTTCCATGCGGTTGATTGTAGGCTCGTCCCGAATCACCTGCTCGGCGAGTTCCCTGTTTTGATCCACCAGGGAGCGGACACTGCGGCTAATGGCCGACTCCACAAGCCCGGCCATCTCCAATAACTTGTTGTTCAGTTCTTCGAGTTCAACCGTAAAGTGACGCAAGAACTATATCTCCCTTTCCGGACTGGCCGGCCCGGCTACCCAAATCTTCCCGTGATGTAATCTTCCGTTTCCTTGCGCGCGGGGTTCTTGAAAATGACATCCGTCTTGTCGAATTCGATCAGGCGGCCCAGCAGGAAAAACCCCGTGAAATCCGCGACTCGTGCGGCCTGCTGCATGTTATGGGTCACGATCACCATCGTACACTGATCTTTCAGGCCGAACATGAGCTCCTCGATTTTGGCCGTCGCGATGGGATCCAGCGCGGAGCACGGTTCGTCCAGCAGTAGAACCTCGGGATTAACCGCCAGCGCCCGGGCGATACACAACCGCTGCTGCTGCCCCCCCGACAAAGCGTAGGCCGATTCGTGCAATTTATCTTTCACTTCGTCCCACAGCGCGGCGCGCTTCAAACTGTGCTCCACCTTGTCGCGCATTTCTCCCCTCGAAGCCATCCCATTAATGCGCAGCCCATAGGCGATGTTGTCGTAAATCGATTTGGGGAAGGGGTTGGGCCGCTGGAAAACCATGCCCACGCGCCGCCGCAGGCTGGTGACGTCCAACCCGCCGACATTTTCGTTATCCAGCAGGACTTGGCCTTCCAAGTGCGAATTGCGAATCGTATCGTTAATGCGGTTGAGACTCCGCAGGAACGTCGATTTGCCGCAGCCCGATGGGCCGATCAGCGCCGTAATCCTGTTGACGTGCATGTCCAACGAGATGTCGTACAGCGCTTGGGACGAGCCATAGAAGAAACTGACGTTGCTGGCCCGCAGCTTAGGGCCCGCGGTTGGCGTTGGCATTTTTGCCCGGTGGGTGGTTGGCTCGAAAGCGGATTCGGGTACAGTGTTCATGGGTTTATGACTACTAGGCACGGGGAACGGAAATACCTCGCGCCAGCACCAGACGGGCGGCGATGTTGGCGACCAGGACCATGCCGATCAGCACCAGTCCCGCCGCCCAGGCCTGCCGATGCCAATCGTCGTAAGGGGCAATCGCATGAGTGTAAATCATGACCGGCAAGGAAGCCGTCGGCTGCGTGATCCCTCCACCCCAAAACTGATTGTTGAATGCGGTAAAGAGAAGAGGAGCGGACTCGCCGGCAATGCGCGCGATGCCCAGGATCATGCCGGTCAGAATTCCCTTACTGCCGGCGGGCACCACCACCGTGGCGATGGTCTTCCACTTACTCGCTCCTAACGCAAATGCGGCCTCGCGGAGCGAGAGCGGGACTTCTCGCAGGAACTGCTCTGTCTGCCGGGTTACGATAGGAATCAGCATTACGGCGAGGGCAATCGACCCGGCCAAACCGGAGAACGACCGCGTCGGGACCACTACCAGAGTCCAAGCCAGGAGACCTACTACAATGGAGGGAATCCCGTTCAGCAGATCGGCCACGTAACGGACCAGCGGACAGAACATCTTGTCTTCGAACTCAGACAGGTAGATGCCCGCGAGAAACCCGACCGGAAGCCCAATGAGAGCCGCCACGCCGACGATTTCCAGGCTTCCGACAATCGCGTTGGCCATGCCGCCGCCGATTTCGCCGGGCGGAAGCGGCAGCTTGGTGAAGAAATTCCAATCCAGCGAACGGCCGCCGTAATAGACCAGGTATCCGAGTATGAGGAAGAGACTGAATACGGCGAGCAGGGTAAACACGGCGGTCACGCTGAGCATCACGGCGTTGACGGATTTGCGCCACATCAAATTCCCGCCCATCATCTCTTGGAGCCCTTCTTGGTAGTCGCCAGGATCATCAGCCGCGCCAGACCGTTAATGATAATCGTCAGCAGAAACAGAACCAGTCCAAGCTCAATCAGGGCGGACTGATAGACCCGCCCGGTGGCCTCGGAGAACTCATTGGCGATCACGGCCGCAATCGAATAACCCGGAGCGAAGAGGGAAGCTGCGATTTTCGGATCGTTCCCGATCACCATGGTGACCGCCATCGTCTCGCCCAACGCGCGCGCCAGACCGAGGAAGATCGATCCCAGAATCCCCAGTTTGGCGTATGGCACCACGATGTGCCAGGTGCTTTCCCAATGCGTGGCGCCCAACGCGAGCGCCGCTTCTCTTTGCTCTCGCGGCACGGCCAAAAGGGCCTCCCGCGACACTGAAATGATAAAGGGGACGGTCATGATCGATAGAACCATCCCGCCCGTGAGAAGCCCGAAACCATAAACGGGCCCCTTGAACAGCGGCAGAAACCCGAGAGTCGACTTTAGAAACGGCTCACCGTAGTCTCGCATCAGCGGTACTAACGTGAACAGAGCCAGCAAGCCGTAGATGACGCTCGGAATTGCGGCCAGAAGCTCGATCAGAAAGGTCAGTGCGTTCGAGATACCGGCGGGCGCCAATTCCGAAAGGAAGATGGCGGAGCCCAGCCCCAAAGGCACGGAGATTAGAAGTGCGAGGAGCGAAGTGACCACCGTGCCATACATGAACGGCAAAGCGCCGAATTCCGACGTGACCGGATTCCAGGTGCTGGAAAACAGGAAAGCGAAGCCGAACTTGTGCCGCGACGGCGCGGATTGAAACCACAACTGCCACACCAGCAGGAAGGTGATCAGAATGATACTGGCTGCAAAAGCGAGCGTAATCAGACGGGCGACAATGTCGCCCGTCTGAATCGTGCGCCGCCGGATGGCGGCCGTGTCTGCCACTGCCGAAGTAGCCATATTGCCACGTCGAATCCGCGCCTACTGAATCTTCGCGATCTGCTTGACCTCCTTGGCTACAACTTCCTTAGGCAGCGAAGCATAAGACAGACCGGCCGCATACTTCTGACCATCGGCCAGCATCCACTGCAAAAATCCCTTGATCGCCTTGGCTTTGGCCGCATCCGGAATGCGGCTGGGAATCAGCAGCCACGTGAACGTAGAAATGGGGTACGCGTTCTTTCCCGGGGCGTTGGTGATCGAGACACGAAAATCGTCCGGCATGTTCTTGGCCGCGGCCGCTTCAGTGACGCTGTTGAAATCGGCTTTGACGAAATTGCCGGATGCGTTCTTCACACTGCCGTAGGCCATCTTGTTCTGAACGGCATAGATCAGTTCCACGTAGCCGATCGAGTTGGGAGTTTGCTTTACCGTGCCGGCGACACCTTCGTTGCCCTTCCCCCCGAGGCCCACGGGCCAGTTCACGGAAGTGTTGGCTCCGACCTTGCTTTTCCATTCCGGGCTGACTTTGGAAAGATAGTCGGTGAAGACGAAGGTCGTGCCGCTGCCGTCCGAACGATGCACCACCTGGATGTCCGCGTTGGGAAACTTGACACCGGGGTTATCCTTCGCCAGGCGCGGATCGTCCCATTTCGCGATGGTGCCCAGAAAGATTCCAGAGAGCGTCTCGGATGTGAATTTCAGCTCCTGGGTAATGCCGGTGATATTGTAAGTGGGCACCACGCCTCCCAAGACGCTCGGAAAATGGAGAGGCTTCACCGATAACTTGGATATCTGCTCGTCCGTCATCGGCATATCGGACGCGCCGAAATCCACGGTCCCAGCGGTCAGTTGGGCGATGCCGCCTCCCGAACCGATCGATTGGTAGTTGATCTGCACGTCCGGCTGGAGTTTGTGGTATTCATCGAACCACTTCTGATAGATCACGGCCGGGAAGGTGGCTCCCGCGGCATTGATCCTCTGGGCCGTCGCAAACGGGGCGGCCACCGCCATCAGGCCAGCCAGGGCCAATGACATCTTCATCGTCTTCATATGTGTTTACCTCATTTTCCCATCGAATTTTGACACTTCAGTTACGGATCGGTTACCGGGCGGTTACTCAGCCTCGAACTTGCGGCCCTACTGCCGCGCGGGTGCGCCGCCCGGACGCG
>JBAWDI010000386.1:0-11337 GCA_049590695.1 Bryobacteraceae bacterium | reverse complement strand
GCTCTGGGTAGCCGTGAGCATGGACATTGTCGGCGGCCTCATTATTCGAAAGATTGTTCGGATTCGTGTCTGAAAGGCACATTATGCAGCTTGCCATATTCGCGTTCCTTGCGGCCTTCCTGTTGATGTCGAGTCTCGGTCTCTTGATCTTCTACCGGCAAGCGACGCTAAAAAGACTCTCGCAAGTGGTGTCGAGGGTGGACGACGCCAGTCTCTTGGGCAGCATTGCGCCGCCCCCGGGATCCAAACTCGAAAGACTGGTAAAACCATTTCAGAAGTTACTGCCAAGAAACCCGGCCGATGTCTCGACCGTTCAGAAAAAACTGGCGAGGGCGGGTTATCGCGAACCATCCTACGTCAACATCTTCTACAGCTCCAAGGTGCTCGTTCCAGTTGCGTTATGCTTGGTTGCCACCGCCACGCAACTGTACACGTACTCTCCACTCTTTGTGTATGCGCTGGCGGCTGGCCTCGGGTTCTTGGCCCCGGATTTCTGGCTAAACAATCGCGTTTCCGCCAGAAAGATGGAGTTGCGTCTGGGCCTTCCGGAAGCATTGGACCTGATGGTGATCTGCGTGGAGGCGGGCCTGAGCGTCGACAAGGCGACCATGCGCACGGCGGAGGAGCTGCGGATCAGCCAGCCGGCCATCGCCGATGAACTGAGTCTCGTATATCTAGAACAGCGAGCCGGACGCCCGCGTGCCGAAGCGTGGAGAAATTTTGGGGAGCGCACCGATGTCGATACCGTTCGTTCGCTGGCGTCGATATTGATCCAAGCGGATAAGTTCGGCACCAGTGTCGGAAAGACCTTGAGGTCTCACTCGGAAGCGTTGCGCACGCGACGGCGGCAGGATGCGGAGGAACAGGCGGCGAAGACTACCGTGAAACTCACCTTCCCCCTGGTTTTGTTCATCTTTCCCTCGTTGTTCGTCGTGACACTTGGCCCCTCGATGATCGTTATGTTAGAGGGCTTTAAGCAGTTTTTGAGTTAGTGCGGCTGTGGGCCGTTTGAACTCAAAAGAAAGGAGAAGCATCATGGATACGACGACCGTTATCCGCCTCGTGGCGGGCATTCTGTTTGTCATCGGCTTGGTGTACTTTATCCAACGCCGCCGCAACGCGGTAAAGTAGTCACCGTGGTCGTCGCGCCCTTCGACGACGCGTGAAACTCGCAGGGGCGCGACGGGTGTGAAGGGGTGTATGTTGGAGAGACGCCGGGTCGGCGGAGCGAAGCAGTATTCGGGTGCGACAACTATGAGACGGACCTTGTGTGTGTTCAATCGGACTCGCGAATCGTTCTTGGGACTTCGCGTCGCTCCCGCCGACACCTGGCGTATGGGCCTGAAGGCGCTTTCGGAGAAAAGGGGAGTGACACCAGAGGATGGTGTCTGGCTCGTTCCTTCCCGTGGCGTCCACACGATCGGCGTGCTTTGTGCCATCGACTTGATCTACCTGGATTCGGCGAACCGCGTGCTTCATCTCGTCGAACAACTGGGGCCGGTCGGTATCTCGCCTATCAAAAGCAAATGTGCCAGTATGCTGATATTGCGTTCGCGGGCCATTTACTCCTCCTATACACAGATCGGCGATGAATTGCTCATTTGCACTCCGGAACAAATGGAGGAGTGCGTGGAGGGCAAGGGCACACAACCGGTTTTCCCGGAGAAGCGACAGTGAGTTAGGCGATGTTTCAGCGTGCGATAGGCAAGATGAAGGGATGGCTGGCCGGGGAGGCGGAGGAACCCAGGCGGGCGCCGAGGAGCATCCACCCGGAGGTGCTCGTGTATTATTGGGATGGCTCCGCACCGGAGGGACGGCGTATGCACGATATCAGCCAGAGCGGTGCCTACATTTGTACGCCGGAACGATGGTATCCCGGCACCATCATTCGGCTCATTCTGCAAAGGCAACCGAAGGCGATCCCGGAGGATGGCGCGACGGCTCCCAACGCTTCCATTTGTATACCCGCGCGAGTTGTCAGGCACGGATCCGACGGCGTAGCCGTGGAGTTTGTGTTTCGCAACCGCCAGGAGGAGGAGAGTCTCCGGAGGTTCCTGGCCGCCATTCCGGTTTCACCGGGAGGTAATGTGCCCGGCAACGGGACGTCGCGCCGGAAAGGACAGGCCCTGGTCGAGTTCGCCTTGCTGGTTCCACTGGTGTTTGTTCTGGCCGTGAACGCCGTGAACATCGGAGGCTTTCTGTTCGCCTGGATCACGGTGGCCAATGCGGCCCGGGCCGGGGCGGAGTATATGAGTATGTCCAGCGCTTCGGTGGGAAGGCCGACCGCGGCGACGCCGGCTCAAGTCACCACCCTGGTGACGAATGACGTTGCGTCGCTGATGAACCGGGCCAGCGTGGTGGTTGCCACATGCACCAATAACACGGCGGCGGCGAATGGCTGCACGACCCTGTTCGACCCCGAGGCGCCGGCCTATACTCTGGCCACGGTGGACGTGACCTACACGTATAAGCCTTATATACCGCTGTTCTCGTTTCCAAAGTTGGGTATAAGCGCCACTCTGCCCTCGAGCACGATCCACCGGCAGGCGGTGGTGAGGATGCTCCAGTGACCGTTGGCGCCGGAACCAGCGGGCGTGCCGGGCGCGCCGGTCAGACCATGGTGGAGTTTAGCGTGGTGGCGCTTTTAACGGCCATTACGCTCCTGTTCGTGGTCGAGATCGGCCGCACGGTGCTGGTGTATACGACGGTCGCCAACGCGGCGCGAGCGGGCGTGCGTTACGCGGTAGTGCACGGCAGCTCGCGTGCCACCGGGAGCACAGTCGATAGCGCCAGCGGACCGGGCAGCAACCCCGCGCAAGTTGTGACGGTGGTGAAGAACTTCGCGAGCGCCGGCTTGTTAACCACCAGCCTTCTGGTGGTTACCGTAACCTATCCGGGCGGTTCCAATGCTCCCGGGCAGTACGTAACTGTCAGTGCCGTCTATCCGTACGATCCACTGACCACATACTTTTCGAAGACGCTGCGGCTAGGCAGCGCCTCACAGGGGATCATCGCATTTTGAGGTCTGCTGCCCATACTTTTGGCCGCCGGGAGGGACAGGCTGTCATTCTGGTCGTGGTGGCCATGAGCATCCTGCTGATTGGCGCGCTGGGGTTGGCGATCGATGGCGGGCAGATGTACGCGCACCGGCAAATGGCGCAGGCTGCCGCGGATGCCGCCGCGCAAGCCGGTATCATGAGCATCTTCGATGGAACCAATGCCACATCGGGGCATCCGTTCGGGACCGGAACACCGCCCATCGCTTCGTCGGTTTGCACCACGACGGACGCTCGAACGCCCTGCGTCTATGCGCGAAACAATGGGTTCGGCGGGACAAGCGCGGACACGGTGACGTTGAGTTTCCCGGCCACCGTTTCCGGCGTGACTCTTTCGTCTGGCAACGTTCCGGCGTTTGCCGTCACGGTGCAGAGGACCCTAAAGACGGGCCTGATCCGATTTATCGGGGGGGGCGCCACTTCCACGATCACGGCCAAGGCCACGGCGGGGCTGGTGGGTGCGGTTTCACCCAGTTGCGTCTACGCACTCGATCCTTCCGCGCAAAACGCATTTCAGGCAACCAATGGCGCCACGGTGGCGCTAAACGGCTGCGCGATCGCGGTAAATTCCACCAACAGTGACGCCTTAACCGTAAATGGTGGATCGACCGTCACCGCATCGGCGATTTCGATAGTGGGGGGAGCTGTGATCAGCGGTGGCGGAAGCACCACGCCTGCGCCGGTCACCGGAGCCGCCTCGGTCGCCGATCCGTTCGCCTCATTGCCGTCGCCGACGGTGGGCGCCTGCAACCATACCAACTATAGTCCCGGCTATGGAACCTGGGCGCTCACCCCCGGAGTCTATTGCGGCGGAATCAACATCTCCAACGGCGCCACTGCCACATTCGCGGCAGGTACTTACATCATTAATGGCGGCGCGCTCTCACTGGTTGGCGGAACCACCGACACCGGCAGCGGAGTGATGTTCTATCTCACGGGGACGAACGCCAGCTATGGCTCCGTGAACATCTCCAACGGCGCCAACGTCACCTTCTCGGGACCAACGTCCGGTTCGTACATGGGGGTCGTATTTTATCAGGACAGAACGATTACATCGGCCGTGAACGCCACCTTCTCTGGCGGCGTCGCCATGAAATTGACGGGCACCCTGTATTTTCCGACAACATCCGTATTGTTCTCAAATGGGTCCAGCGTTTCCAATGTCTACACGGCAATCGTGGCCAAGCAGGTTTCGTTTACGGGTGGAACCAGCCTCCAGTACGATTCCACCGGCTTGAAGACCGGGCTTTTCTCAAAAGCCGTTGCGCTGGTGCAGTAGCTGGTGGTGGGCCCGCGGCGACTCGAACGCCGGACCTCTACCGTGTCAAGGTAGCGCTCTAACCAACTGAGCTACGGGCCCTTCGGTGAGGCGTGAATTCAAAAGTATAACATGCGCGCGCCGCGCCCTTCATGGCTCCAGGAGCGACAGAATGGTCAGCGGCGCATTTCCCTCCAGGCGGTTGTTCACAAACAGGAAAAGCAATTGCTTGTTCTCGCGCGCCCGCCCCATCAGCACGCGCATGGATTCGCGCGCCTCCGGATTCGGGTCCTTCACCTCGGTGTACGGGGAGAACATCGCCACCGCGTCCTCGTACGGCCGGCCGCGGCGCAGCAGGGCGCGGCACACCAGGAAATCCGCCGTCGCGGAATCGGGAATCGCCAGTTGGTGCCGCAATTCCGGCATCCTCGACCACGCGTTGTACACGTGCGCCACGCGGTGGGTGCGCAGGCAGGCGAAGTAATCCGGGGCCAGGAATTCGGGATTGCGGATCTCGATGGCGTAGCGGAACTCAGGCGGCAGGCTCGCCAGGAACGGGTCCAGCCGGTCGAGAAACCCGCTCAGGTCCCCGAAGCTCCTGCGGCCAAACGCGCCGAACTCGAAGATCAGCAGCCCGGTCTTCGCCCGGTGCGGCCACAGCGGACGCAGGAACATCTCCTTCAGCGCCCCGGCGTCGAGGAACGCTTCGTTTGGCTGGCCCGCCCGCGCCCCGTAGCGCGCATGCCGCGGAAACACCTGGCAGGTGATCTGTTCGGGCACTTTGAAAGCGAAGCGAAAGCTCTCCGGCGCCTGGCGAAACAGCTTGCGCCAGAAATCTTCCGTGGGGAACTGGTAGAAAGCGAAATCGCCGCACACCGTGGGGAACGTCTCGGCGTATTCGCGCAGACACTCAGTTTCGAAGAGCCGCTTGGAAAAACGGCCGCGCGAAAGGTAGCGCTCGCGGGTGTAGACCTGCCCCAGCCACCCCTCGTATTTCCAGGAACTGCCGCCAATGTAGATGTTCTCGGATGCCGCCGACCGCAACTTCGCCGCCAGTCCCTCGCGGTCGAACCCGCCCGGCTCTTCGAACAGCGCTCCTGCCATGTCCGTGCGATTTCATTGTAGCGCCGGCGGCGTCTCCACCCATACCCCGCGCGGATTACCATGGATGTCGATACCATGTCCGACATACCAGCGTTATTGGAGCGATTTCGCCGCGGCCCGGAGCTGCTGGCTGTGGTCCTGACCGGCGTTTTTGGGGAGGAGGAGGATTTCCTGCCCGCCCCTGGGAAGTGGAGCATCCGCCAGATTGTCGCTCACCTGGCCGACGCCGAGCTGGTGGGCGCGCATCGCTTCCGCCAGGTGATCGCCGAAGACAACCCCACCCTGGTGGCGTTCGACCAGGATGCCTGGGCGCGCAACCTGGACTACGCCCGCCGCAAACCCAAACAATCGCTCGAAACCTTCCGGCGCATTCGCGCCGAAAATTACGAGCTCCTCCAGGGGCTCCCCGAGACCGTTTTCGAGCGTGCCGGCACCCACACCCAGAATGGCCCGATGACCCTGCTCCGCCTGCTGGAGGGCTACGCCGACCACGCCGAGACGCACGCCCGCCAGTTGCAGGAAATCCGCGAGCAGTTCAAGGGAGTGAAGGGGAAGAAGTGACCGCGGGAGGAATCCAGTACCAGAGCAGCGCCCCCTGGCCCTTGGCCCCTGGTCCCCGATCCCCGGCCCCTGAGTTGAAAGAGCGCGCGTGATGGTAAAATCGGAACATCCAATGCCCAAATCCATAGAAGAACTTCAAGCCATCTGTAAACGCGTTCGCCGCCATATTGTCGAGATGACCGGCGCCGCCAAGTCGGGACATCCCGGGGGATCGCTCTCGGCCGTTGAAATCCTGGTCGAGCTCTACTTCGACTACATGCACATCGACCCCAGGAACCCCAAGTGGCCCGATCGCGACCGCTTCATTCTCTCCAAGGGTCACGCCGCGCCCGTGCTCTATGCCGTCATGGCGGAAGCCGGCTTCGCCGACACCCCCATCGGCCAGTTGAATACCCTGCGCAAACTCGGCTTTATGTACCAGGGGCATCCCGACGTGCGCTTCATTCCCAGCCTGGAGGCCTCCACCGGCTCGCTGGGCGAGGGCCTCTCGCTGGCGCTTGGAATGGGATTGGGCGCGCGCCTCGACGGCCGCTCCTGCCGCACCTATGTCATGCTCGGCGACGGCGAAATCCAGGAAGGCCAAGTCTGGGAATCCGCCATGGCCGGCGCCTTCCATAAGGTCGATAACGTGGTCGCCATCGTGGATTACAACGGCATCCAGCTCGACGGCTTCGTCAAGGACATCATGGAAATCGCGCCCGTGGCCGATAAGTGGCGCGCCTTCGGCTGGCACGCCATCGAGATCGATGGCCACGATCTCCCCGCCATCCAGAAGGCGCTGCGGGAAGCCGAGGCCACCAAGGGCCGGCCCACCTGCATCGTGGCGCACACCATCAAGGGCAAAGGCGTCTCCTTCATGGAGAACAACCCCAAATTCCACGGCACGGCCCCCTCGCCGGCCGAAGTCGCGCTGGCCCTACAGGAGCTCCAATAACCATGCCCATCAAAACCAAATTCGAAGTGAAACTGGGAGCCGCCACCCGCGAAGCCTTCGGGCGCGTTCTGGTGGAGTTGGGCCGCGAGAACCAGGACATCGTGGTCTGCGACGCGGATCTTTCCCATTCCACCATGACCACCTATTTCGCCAAGGAGTTTCCCGACCGCTTCTTCTCCATCGGCATCGCCGAGGCCAACATGGTGGGGATCGCCGCCGGGCTGGCCTCGGCGGGCAAGATCCCGTTCGCCTCCAGCTTCTCGGCTTTCGTGATGAACAAGGGCTTCGAGCAGATGCGCGTCTGCGCGGCCTATCCCAAGGTCAACCTCAAGGTGGTGGGGACGCATAGTGGAATCTCGATTGGCGAAGACGGCCCCTCGCAGATGAGCGTGGAAGAGACCGCGCTGGCCTGTTCGTTGGCCGGTTTTGTGGTACTGGCGCCCGCCGATGAGACCGCCACCAAAGCGCTGGTCCGTCTGGCCGCCGCGCACGTCGGTCCCGTGTTCATCCGCACCGGCCGCCCCAAGGTTCCCATCGTCTACGCCGCCGATCAAAAGTTCGAAATCGGCAAGGCCATCGAGGTGGTGGAAGGCTCCGATGTCGCCATCGTCGCCAACGGCCTGCTGGTGGCCCAAGCCATCCTGGCCTCTCAAACGCTCGAAGATGAAGGCATCTCGGCGCGTGTAATCGACATGCACACCGTGAAGCCGCTCGACCGCGAAGCCATTCGCCGCGCGGCCGCCGAGACGGGCGCCATGGTGGTGGCCGAGGAGCACCTGGTGGATGCCGGACTGGGCGTGCGCGTGGCCCAGGTGGTTGCCGAGACCGCGCCGTGCCCCATGGAATTCGTGGGCATCCACGATACCTATGCCGAATCCGGCCAGCCGGACGAGTTGCTGGAGAAATACGGCCTGGTGGCCCGCGATGTCGCCGCCGCCGTTCGCAAAGTAGTCGCACGCAAACGCTAGTGCCCCCAATGTCCGACGCCGAGTGCCTGGCCGAAGCCTTTCTCGAACAGAGCCCGGCCTGTCATTGGGTGGTCACCGCCGGCGGCATCTTTCACCGCATTTACGGAGACCCCGCCTCCATCTTCGGGAAACCGGCTGCCGAACTGGCGGGGCGTTCGGCCGCCGTAGCCCTCGCTCCCGAGCTTGCCCATGTGTGGCGGGACCGCTTCGCCCGCGCCTTCGAAGGCGAAACCGTGGTTCTGCGCGAGCGCCGCGGCAACGCCATCTGGTACCTCACCGTGTTCCCCATCCGCGTCGGCGGGGAGATCCGCTATGCTGGCGGGCTGGCCCGCGAAATCACGGCCTGGAGCGTCGCCGAACAGGAATTGCGCTATACCGTGCTGGGCGCCCTCAAGGCCCAGGAGTTCGAGCGCAACACGGTCTCCAGGTTTCTCCACGACACCGTGGGCCAGAACCTGACCGCGCTGGGACTACAACTGGATCTGATCCGCATGGATTTGGAGAACGCACAGCCGGAGACCTGCGCGCGGGTAATCGAAATCCAGCGGATTCTGGAAGCCATGATGCAGCGCGTGCGCGAGTACAGCTACGAGCTCAACCCATCCACCGTGGAGCGGGCCGGCTTGCGTTCCGCCCTGGACCGGCTCACCGGCCGCATTCGCGGGCGCTTCACGGGCGCGCTGCGCGTGAATGTCGATCCTTCCTTGAAGGTCGATCCCAAAATCGCGTCGGCCATGTACCAGATCGCCCAGGAGGCCGTCGAGAACGCCATCCAGCATGCCAGTTGCTCCGCTATCGAAATTGCGATAAAGTCCACACGTGGGGTCACTGCTCTGGAGATTCGCGATAATGGAAAGGGGTTCGACACTTCGGACCTGCTTCGTGGGTGCCGGGGGCTGGGATTGCTGAGTATGGAGCATTATGCGGCGCAAGCTGGGCTGGACCTTTCCATTACCAGCCACCGGGAGATGGGAACGTCCGTGCGGGCCGCGACCCTGGGGGCCGCCTGAGGGGTGAACTATGCCATTCGACATTGTTCTTGTCGATGATCACAAATTGGTGCGCGATGGAGTCAGGACGATCCTCGAGCGTGGGGCGGAGTTTCGAGTTGTGGGCGAGGCCGACAATGGCGGCGAGGTGGTGCCTCTGTGCAGAAAGACCTCTCCGCAAATCGTCCTCATGGATATCGGCCTGCCCGGAATGAACGGCATCGAAGCCACCACCGAGTTGCTCCGGCACTGTCCCGGCGTGAAAGTGGTGATTCTCTCGATGTATGACGACGAGAATTCCGTGGTCGGCGCCATACGCAGCGGCGCGCGCGCGTTCGTTCTGAAAAAGGCTTCCTCGGCCGAGTTGCTGGATGCCCTGCGCACGGTGGCGCGCGGAGGCTCCTACCTCAGCCCGCAGGTCTCCGACCGGCTGCTGGCCCGCATCCAGCGCGGCGATCTCGAGAAGCGCGACCGCAGCCCGCTGGAATCGCTCTCCCCCCGCGAGTTGCAGGTGCTGCGGCTGGTGGCCGAGGGCAAGACCAGTAAGGACATCGCGGTGATGCTGGATCTCGGCCTGCAAACCGTGCGCAGCTACCGCAAGACCATGATGAAGAAGCTCGGCGTGAACAACGTAGCCGGCCTCACGCAGCTTGCGCTGGCTGCCGGAATCACCCATTGGGACAAGCCGGATGCCAACCCTCCGGGGTGATGGCGCACGTATTCTGAGAGCTTTGGGTCGCCCTTCGCACTACTCTATATCATGCGATTGAGGCTGCTCCGGTCCGCCATCCGGCATCCGTTCTATCCCGGCTTGGCGGTGACTCTGGCCGTGGAGTGCAAAGGCCCGTGCGCCGGCCTCTCCGGCACTCTTCGCGATCTGACTCGTGCGGCCACCGCCGGCGCGCGCGCCCGCCGTATGATCTTCGCGCTGCATTACCCGGGGTCTCCATTTCTCAGCGAGACCGAGCGCGACCAGTTATGGCAGATGTTCCAAGTGCCGGTGTTGGCCGTGCTGTTGGATCGCAACGGGCGCCTCCTGGCCTATGAGTGCGAGGCCCAATCGGGGTTGCACGTCGGGCCGCAAGCTCCTTGGAGCGCCGCTGTGCTGGAATCCGCGCCGTGCGAGTGCGGCCGCCCGGGGCCCCGCCTCAAGCTGGCCGCTCGGAAACCTCCCGGCGCCGCTCAGACCGCGGTGCCCAGCGCTTTTTCGGCGGCTGAGCGGCTGTTGGCCGCCACCGCGAATCCCTGATGCTTGAGTGCGTCTTCCAGCGCTTCCAGGATGAACAGCACGTTCTCGGCCGTCGAGCCGTAACCCATCAGCCCGATGCGGAAGACTCTCCCCGCCAGCGGCCCGAAACCGCCCGCGACTTCGATCCCGCGCTCCTCCAGCAGGAATTTCCGCACTTTGGCGTCATCCACGCCTTCCGGCACCCGCGGCGTGTTGAGCGTCCATAAGCGATCCGCGGACTTCCGGACGTGCATCGTGAGGCCCATGGCTTCAATGCCCGCGACGAACGCCAGGTGGTTGCGGCGGTGGCGTTCCCAGCGGTTATCGAGTCCCTCTTCGGCCACCATCGCGAGGCCCTCGCGCAACGCGTAGAACAGGGTCGCCGATGCCGTGTGGTGATACTTGTGGCCGGAATAATAAGTATCCAGCAGCAGCAGGTCCAGATACCACGAGTGCACCGGCGAGGTGCGTGCCTTGAGGCGTTCCAGCGCGCGCGGCGATACCGTCATGGGCGCCAGGCCCGGCGGGCAACCCAGGCCCTTCTGCGTGCAACTGTAGGCGATGTCGATGCCGTTTTCGTCTACCAGCACGGGCATGCCGCCCAGCGATGTGACGCAATCGCCGATCACCAGCGCGTCCACCTCGTGCGCCGCCTCGCAAATGGGTTTCGCGTGGTTGAACATGCCGGTCGAGGTTTCGGCTTGCACGAAGGCCACCAGGCGCGGCCGCTCGCGCCGGATGAATTCGCGGACCTCCTGGGCGTCGTAGGGCTCGCCCCATCCCTTGGCCAGGCGCACCACCTCGGCGCCCTGGCGGCGGGCCATTTCGCCAATGCGATCGGCGAAAAAGCCGTTGGTCAGCAGCGCGAATTTCTGGCCCGGCTCGGCGAAGTTGGCCACCGCCGCCTCCATGCCCGCGCTTCCGGTCCCCGAGATCGCCAGGTTGAATTCGTTCTTCGTCGAAAAGGTATAGCCCAGCAGCGAGCGGATCTGGTCCGCCACCTCGAAGAAGAACGGATCCAGGTGTCCCACCACGGGCTGCGACATGGCCCGGTAAACTCGCGGCGCCACCATGCCGGGGCCGGGACCGAAGAGGAAGCGCTGCGGCGCTTCGAGTGGAGGGTATGGTTGCGGCATACAGAACCAGTTTATAACGGTGGCGCTTGCCGTTCCCGAGCCGCGAACGCAGGAAAACTGGCAAGCTAAAGCATGCCCCACCTGGGTGGGGCATGCTTTAGCT
>JBAWDI010000385.1:0-6690 GCA_049590695.1 Bryobacteraceae bacterium | reverse complement strand
CACCGGGGGCGGCGGGCGGCGCACAAGCGGGCCGGGGGCGTGGCGGCGCGAATGCCGCGCCGGAGCCCGGCTACGATCTGCGGGCTATCCTGACCGGGCCCGACGGCAAAGAAGTTCAACGGACTGTCCTGGCTATTCCGGGCCACCGCGGCACGGCGCGCGACACGCTCCTCACCATGCACGTGAACGCGCCCCTGCACTGGACCGCCGAAACTCCCAACTTGTACCGGCTCACGGTGGAACTGGTGCAGGGCGGTGCTGTCACCCACGCGCGGACATCGGCCGTGGGCTTCCGCCAGATCTCGACCGCCGGCGGCGTGCTGCGTATCAACGGCCAAGCCGTGAAACTGCGGGGCGTATGCCGCCACGACGAAAACCCGGACGTCGGCCGCGCCACCCGCCGGGAAGACTGGCTGCAAGACCTGCGACTGATGAAGGCCGCCAATATCAACATGGTCCGGACATCCCACTATCCGCCCGCCGAAGGTTTCATCGAACTCTGCGACGAGATGGGCATGTACGTCCTCGACGAGGTTCCCATGGGCTTTGGCGGCGGATCTGGCGACGACCCGTCGTTTATGTCATCCGGCCTGTTGCGCGCGCAGGAGACCATCGCGCGCGACCGCAATCATCCCTCCGTGATCGTCTGGGATATCGGCAACGAAAACCCCTTCACTGCCTTGCACCTGGCGATGATCCGCTTCGTGAAGGGATCGGACCCCACGCGCCCAGTGCTGATGCCGCAGCGCATCGAGGAGTTCCTCCCGCCGGAGGTGGATATCCTGGCGCCGCACTACCGTCCGCCTTCCGCCCTGGATCAACTCGCGGCGCACTCGAGCCGCCCCATCATCACGACCGAATACACACACGCCTATGCGGAGGACGGGTTCGGCGGGCTGGCGGAATCCTGGCGCGCGCTGACACAGCACCCCAGCGGCGCGGGCGGAGCCATCTGGATGTGGCAGGATCAGGGCCTGACCAGAACACGCACCGGCGCCAACGGCCAGCCCGAGAAGTACATTCAGATTGTCACCGACGGCTGGGACGGTATTGTCAGGGCCGACCGCACGCCGCAGCGGGACTACTGGGAAGCCAGAGCCGTGTATGCGCCGGTGGTCCTCCCCGCGGATGCGGTGCATTTCTGGCCCGGCCAGGCGCAGGTGCGGGTCCCCATCCGCAACGATTACGATTTCACCGAGCTTTCCACCGTCGGAATCCATTGGAGCCTCATGGCCGACGACCGCGAACTGGCCAAGGGAGAAGCCAAGGTGAATGCCATTCCTCACGCCACTGGATATTTGGAACTGCCGGTAGATGGTATCAAAAGCGTGGAGCCGGGGGTCGCGTACTACGCGCATCTAGCGTTTCTTCGCGCGGATGGCTCGGAGATCGTCGAGCGCGCGGTCGAATTGCTGGCGGACGGCCCGGCGCCGGAGCCGGCCCGCTCCGTTCCGTCCCAGGTGCGCGTGCGTAAAGGGAAGACCGTTGCGGTCACGGCCGGGTCCGCCTCTTATGAATTCGATCCAGCCACCGCCCGGCTGATTTCGGTATCGGCGGGGACCGCCAAGGTGGTCTCCGGCTCGCGCTTCACCATCTGGCGGCCGTTGGGGGCTAACGATGTGCTCACGCTGCGCATCGAGCCCGACGCTGTGCCGGACCTGAACAAGTATTCGGTAGCGGTGAAAAGTTGGAAGGTAACCGAGGAAGATTCGGGCGTCCGCATCGACGCCGAAGCCGAACACACGGTTAACGAGAAAGACTCGTTCTCCGTGGCGTACACGTACCGGGTAGGCCGCGATGGCGTACTGCGCGTGGAGTATACGGTAAGACCCCACGTCGAGTTCCCGTGGCTGCCCGAGATCGGCATCGAGTTCGAGACCGCCGCCGGGTTGGACAACCTGCGCTGGCTGGGATTGGGCCCGCTCGATGCCTATCCCAACGAGAGGACCGCACCAATCTTCGGAGTGTACGCGGGTCGAACGGACAGCGACACCGCGAAGGGCATGAAAGCGGTTCGGTGGGCCGAGTTGACTTCCGGACAGGGCTCTGGCTTCCGCGTGGAAGCCGCGCCCTACATCCGGTTGGAAGGGCGCAATCTGCGGGTACTGACCTCGGTGGTTGGGCGTTCAGAGAAAGGTCGCCGCCCCGAGGCGCCCGAGTACCGCCTCGATACCGGCTCTTCGGCTGTATTTCAGGGCGGCTTTTCCATGATTCCGATAACGAAGGTTAAACCGAAATGAAGCGGCCAACCTGTTGGATTGCAGGGCGCTTACGCTGAGATCTGGCCCAAACAGATTGGGCCGGTTAATCTTTTAACTTTCGCCTTTTAACTTTCGCCTTTTAACTCTCACCTGTTAACTCTCGCCTGTTAACTCTCGCCTCTTAACTCCCGCCTGTCACTCTGGCCTTGACATCGGGTGTTTTTAAGCACATATTCTCAGAGGAGACTCTCCAAATATGAAACTGAAGGGTGTCGTGTGTATTGCCTTTGTCTTGGCTCTCTGTTGCGCCAGCCTGTTTGGGCAAACTGTGGCCAGCTCGGTGATAGGAACGGTTGTCGATCAGTCGAACGCGGTCATCGTGGACGCTCCAGTCACGCTGACCAGCGCCGAAACCGGCGCGGTTCGTACGGGAACCACCGACAGCAATGGTACGTTCCGGTTCCAGAATCTGCGGCCGGGCACTTACAATGTGACGGTCAAAGCCACGGGGTTCAAGGCCGCGACGCAGGTCGGTATCGTGGTGGCCGCCGAGGAAACCCGCAACGCGGGCAGGATGGTCCTTCAGGTCGGCAGTGTAGCGGAATCGACTACCGTTACGGCGGAAGCGGCCGCGGTGCAAGTGTCGAGTTCCGAGAGCTCCCAGACCATCGGCGCCTCCAACCTGGAAGATCTCACGTTGAAGGGCCGCGATCTGTTCGGCTATGTGAGGCTGGTTCCGGGGGTGATCGACACCCTGGCGACCCGCGACGTGACCAGCCACTCCGCCTTTAGCGGCATCATTATCAACGGCAACACGGCGTTATCCAACACCCTGAACTTCATGGTCGACGGCATCACCGACATGGATACCGGATCGAACGGTTCGAACCATTACGAGCCGAACATGGACTCGATTCAGGAGCTGAGAATCCTGACCACGAATTATCAGGCCGAATACGGGCGCAACTCGGGCGGAACCATCACCGTCGTCACCAAGAACGGAACAAACCAGTTCCACGGCACGGCCCAGTGGACTCACCGGCACGAGGAATTCAACGCGAATACCTGGGTGAACAACCACACCATCAAGAACGGCGCGGCTACTCCCCGTGTGCCGTACCGGTACAACGTCGAGACCTACAGCCTCGGCGGTCCGGTGTTTATCCCCAAGCATTGGAACAGGGAGAAGAAGAGGCTGTTCTTCTTCTGGTCCCAGGAATACACCGCCCAGTTCGTAGCCGGCAGCACGCAGAATGTGTACACACCCACGGCGCTGGAGCGCGCGGGCAACTTCTCGCAGAGCTTTAATAACAACGGCAGTCTGATCAGCGTCCTCGATCCGTCCAACAACAACATTGCGTTCCCCGGCAACATCATACCCGCGTCGCGCATCAATTCGGTGGGCCAGCAGTTGCTCAACTTCTTCCCGACGCCGAACTTTACCGCGACATTGCCGGCGCAATTGAATGTGGTGAACTACAACGAGCAGTCCAGCGCCAAGCACCCGCGGCGTAACGACGTGCTTCGTTTCGACACCTATATTACGTCGAAGCTCAGCGGCTATTTCCGCTGGATCAACGACTACGACGACACGGTCCAACTCTACCAGGGGGTCCAGTTCACTTCGGACGTAGGCGGCGTGCTGGGCCAAGCGGGCATTTCGCCCATCGATCATCCCAACGGGGGACACGGCTATTCGGGTACGGCTACTTACACCATCACGCCGACGCTGATCAACGAAGTCACGGTCGCCGAAAGCTGGGACACCTATTCGTTTTACACGCTGGACAACCTGAAGAGCGAATCGCGCTCGCTGGAGCCGGGTCTACCCTCGCTGTTTCCGGTGCCCACGGCCGCGAATAACAATGGTGTATTGGCTATCAACGGTTACGAGAACATCCTGCCGACGTTCAGCTTCGGCAGCGCCCCCGCCAACGCCGTGTCCTATTCGCGCAACGGCTCAACGGCCGGGACGTACCAAAACGCCAACCCCATCTGGACCTACCAGGATAACCTCAGCAAAGTGTCGGGCCATCACGCGTTCAAGACGGGAATTTACGTGGAACACAACGTGAAGTATCAGCCCAAGGGGAACAACTACATGGGGGCCTTCAGTTTTGCGTCCTCAACTTCGACCCCGCAACTCAACACCAACGACGGTTTCGCCAATGCCTTGCTCGGGAATGTCAACAGCTACAGCCAGTGGACCGCGACCACGACGTTTAACGTCAAGTACTGGAACGTGGAGTTTTATGCGCAGGACAACTGGAAAGTGAACCGCAAACTGACGCTGGATATCGGGTTGCGCTTCTATCACCAGACGCCGCAGGTGGATTACGACGATACGTTTGTCAACTTTATTCCGGCCAATTATTCCGCGTCGTCCATGCCGCGGCTTTACGTCCCGGCCTGTTCGACCGGCGCCGCGACATGCAGCAGCGCCGCCAACGGACTGGTGGCGAAGGACCCTCTTACGGGTGCAACCACGTCCAGCGGATTCGTCGGGGATTTTGTTCCCAACTCGGGCAATCCGACATCGGGAATGACGGTGCTTCGGCAAAACGGCGCACCGAATGCTCTCTATAGTATGGCGCCCCTGGCTCTCGGACCGCGTGTGGGCTTTGCCTACGACGTGTTTGGCGATGGCACGACGGCCATCCGGGGCGGGTTTGGAATGTTCTACAACCGGCTGGATGGCAATCAGGTGTACACCAGTTCCGGACAGTCGCCGATCGCGTACCAGGTGTCGGTCAGCAACGTGAGCCTGGCCCAAATCGCGGCGCAAAACACGGGAGCCCCGCCCAGTCTGGCTAGTCTGAGCACCGCTCCCAACAGTCCGTACATCTGGCTGCCCTCCAAAGTTCCGTGGGACAAGGTCATGAACGCCAGCCTCGACGTTCAGCGAAGCCTCGGCACGAACACCGTGGTCAGTCTCGGTACCAGGTGGGACCGCAGTTACAACCAGCACCTCCTTTACAACCCCAACTGGATTCCCATCGGAACGGGCTGGCCATTCACGCCCTCGAATATAAACCCGACCACGGCGGGCAACACCAGCGCCGACATTGGCTCTATTTTCGAGCGAAAAATATACCCGGGGTACGGCCAGATGTATAGTTCCGGGTTTATGGGCGACAGCATCTACAACGCTATGATCGCCTCTCTAAACAGGCGTGTGTCGCACGGTCTGGCAGTCGGTGTGGCGTATACCTGGTCCAAATCCTTGGGCATTACCACTTACACGCCGGCGGTTGCCAACAACAAGGCATGGAACTACGGGCGGGTGGCCGGCGACCGGCCGCAAAACCTCCAGATCAACTTCAACTACAACATCCCGGGCCTCGGTAAGAGGCTGGGCGTGAGGGCGCTCGGCGCTGTGACGGATCACTGGCAACTCTCCGGAGTGGTTTCCTCCACGAGCGGCGCGCCGTTTAGCCCGACTTGCGGCCTCACGTCGGGGGCGGCATCCGTCACCGGCGGTTATACCGGCACGCCGGACGTGAGTGCCCGCTGCCAGGTGATCGGTAATCCGCTGGCAAACATCCCGACCAGCGGCTACGGCAAAATGTACTACAATCCAGCGGCGTTCGCCCTACCCGGGATCGCCACGGGGCCGGACAACTCGATGGTGGGACCGCCGGTTTTGGGCGACCTGGGCGGTGGCGCCGGAGTTTTATCCCTTCCGCACATCACCAACTTCGATGCGACCATCACCAAGAACGTCCCGCTGGGCAGCGAAAAGCGTATCCTGAGGTTCCAGCTTCAGGCGTATAACGTGTTCAACCACACGGAAATCAACGCCCTCGGTACCGGCATCACGTTCGCTCCGGCTACCAACCAGGTGTCCAACGCTTCGGCGATGGGATACGCCACCGGGACTTTACCCGCCCGCGTGCTGGCGTTCACCGTCCGGATCGAGTTCTAGCGGTTCTTGCAGCCGTTTCAAAAGGGGGCCGATGCGCGGCTAACGGGCATCGGCCTTTCTTTTCGGGTTCCGTCCCAAACCGGATAACATATAGCAGGGCGGGCTTTGGATGCGCGCGCCCACTGGAGGTCTGCTGAACCATGTCGAGCCAAGGTGTCTCGCGACGTCATTTCTTCTTTGGAACGCTGCTGGCGGGGGCCGTGCCGCGCGGCGGTTTTGGGAGTGTGCCCACGCTCCGCGCACTGGGGTACAAGCCGTTTTACGACAAGCTGAATGTGGCCGCCATCGGCTGCGGCGGGCAGGGCGGGGCGGATCTGAACGATGCCGCCCGCACCGAAAACATTGTAGCCTTGTGCGATGTCGATGAGAGCCGCGCGGCGCAAAACCTCAGCCGCTACGAGAAACTGCCCAAATATAAGGATTTCCGCGTGATGCTCGATAAAGAAGGCGGGAACATCGATGCCTGCACCATCGGCATCCCCGATTTCATGCACGCCACGGTGGCTCTGACCTGCATGCAGCACGGCAAACACGTATACGTGGAGAAGCCGCTGACGCGCACCC
>JBAWDI010000384.1:0-2291 GCA_049590695.1 Bryobacteraceae bacterium | reverse complement strand
TCGGCGGAAATGCTGAGCCGCAACGTGGCCGCGGAAAACGAAGTGGCGCGCGAAGTGGCCGGATTCATCACCTCGGAAGTGGACCGCACCAACTCCCTGGTCACCCGCTTCCTGCAATTCGCGCGCCCGCTGGAGCTGCGGCTGGACAACGCCGACCTGGCGCAAATGCTCGACCGCGCCATCGCCGCCGTGGAGCGCGAGGCGCCCGGGATCGCGATTTACAGGAATTACGCGCCGGAGATCCCGCCGTTTCCCTTCGATGCCGAGCTGATGGAGCGGGTCTTCTACAACCTGGTGCTCAACGCCGCGCAGGCCACCGCGCCCGGCGGAGCGGTGACGGTGAAGACGCGGGCGGCCGGCGGGACCGCCGAAATCTCGGTGATCGACCGCGGGGCGGGAATCGGCGCCGAGCAGCTCGACGGCATCTTTAATCCGTTTTTCACCACCAAGCCGCAGGGCGTGGGCCTGGGCCTGGCCATCGTTTCCAAGATCGTGGACGAGCACGGCGGTAAGATAGCAGTGGAGAGCGAACCCGGCAAAGGCAGCATTTTCCGCGTGCTCCTGCCCATGGAACGCGCCGGGCCCAGCGGGCGCCCCCAACCCTCCGCATGAAGAAGCGCGGCTCCCCATGAAAAAGCGAATTCTGGTAGTCGAAGACGAAGACAAGCTCCGGCGCGTGCTCGAGCTGCAGCTCGTTTCCGCGGGCTTCGAGGTGGACAAGGCCGCCAGCGCCGAAGAAGGCCTCAAGGTCGTGGACCGCGCGGACCTGGTGCTCACCGATCTCAAGCTGCCCAACATGGGCGGCCTGCAATTGCTGTCGTTGATCCGGCGGCAAAACGCGCAGGTACCGGTGGTCGTGATGACGGCCTACGGCAGCATCGAAACCGCGGTGGAATCCATGAAGGCCGGCGCCACCGATTTCCTGCTCAAGCCGTTCTCGCTCGATCACCTCATGCAGGTGGTCGCCAAGGCGCTCGAAGTGCGCGCGCTGCGCGACGAGAACCGGCAGTTGAAGGCGGAGCTGGGCCGGCGCTACGAGTTCGACAACATCATCGGCCGCAGCCCGGCCATGCAGGAGATTTTCGACACCATCGAGCGGGTGGCGCCCACGCGCGCCACGGTGCTGCTGGCCGGCGAAAGCGGCACGGGCAAGGACCTGATCGCGCGCGCCATCCATTTTCACTCGCCGCGCCGCGACCGGCCGCTGGTGAAGATCAACTGCACCGCCTTGCCCGAAAACCTGATGGAAAGCGAGTTGTTCGGCTACGAGAAGGGCGCATTCACGGGCGCCAACACCACCAAGCCCGGCAAGTTCGAGCAGGCCGATACGGGCACGGTGTTCCTGGACGAAATCGGCGACGTGCCGGGGCCCATCCAGGTGAAGCTGCTGCGCGTCTTGCAGGAGCGCGAGTTCGAGCGCTTGGGCAGCAACGTCGTGCGGCACATCGACGTCCGCGTGATCGCCGCCACCAACCAGGACCTGCGCGCGGCCCTCGAGCAGGGCACCTTCCGCGAAGACCTGTATTACCGCCTGAACGTGGTCCCCATCAACATACCGCCGCTGCGCGAGCGCAAGCAGGACATCCCATTTCTGGCCAACCACTTCGTGAAAAAGCTGGCGCCCGATAGCGGCGGCCGGGTGGAATCCATCACCGATGCGGCCATGGCGAAGCTGCTGAGCTATCACTGGCCCGGCAACGTGCGCGAGCTGGAGAACGTAATCGAGCGCAGCCTGGTGATGTGCGCCGGCACGCAACTGGACGCCGCCGACATCAAGCTCGAAAGCGCGCCGGGTGGGGCGCCCTCTGGGCCCGGCACCTCGCGTCCGCAAAGCGAGGCGCACTTCCTGCCCGAGGGCCTGTCGCTCGATCAATACGAGCAGGAGATCATCCGCGAGGCGCTGCGCCGCGCCGAAGGCAACAAGAGCCAGGCCGCGCGGATGCTGGGCCTCACCCGCAACGCGCTGCGCTACCGGCTGACGCAGATGGGGCTGGAAGCGTGAGCGGGCGGCGCACCCAACCGCCGTCGTGCGGATCAGGTTGCCCATCGCCTGAAGGTCCTGCTGCGTTTCGTCGTGGGTGAAGTGCGCACAGCACTTCTTTCCGCCCGAAACTCTTTCAGTAGCTTTGACGCCGCAGGTAAGGTGGGGCAGGCCATCGCCTTCTGTGGCCTGTTGGGATGGGCCTTCGGCCCGCGAAATTTCATGAAAAACTGGCATCCTGGCAGAGGTGGGAGCGGTGAGGTCGGTTTGGCAGTGAAGAAGTTGAGATCGTTGGCCTGTTTGACCCGGA
>JBAWDI010000383.1:0-1746 GCA_049590695.1 Bryobacteraceae bacterium | reverse complement strand
GTGCCGTCCGGAGCGACGACCGCTCCGATCGATTCTGACGGAGCCGAGGTCACGTGTGGATTCTCCCAGCCTGCTTGCCCGGTTGCAGATCCGGCGTTATGGGACGCTCTGGGAGCAGTGACCCTTCTACTCGGGTGATCATCGAGCCTGAGGATGGATGGTCTCTCCTCGGGCCAACAGCTCGACAAACTGGCTGATGCGCCTGGAGCGGGTTTCGGGTTTCTTGGCGTTTCCGATCCTGTAGAGGATGGCGTACCGATTCGCACTGGTGAGCATCTCAAACATCGCCTTCGCGCGGGGATTGGCACTCAGGGCAGCGAGAAGATCCTCCGGCACCTCAATGCTGGCTTGCCCTGCGTAGGCGGCCTCCCATCGACCGTCCTCTTTCGCCTGCAGCACCTCGTCTTCGCCGGATCGATGCATTCGGCCGGTGGCGATCAGCCTTCCAGCGATGGCAGCGTTCCGTTGAGACCACGGGCTTCGAGCTTTTCGAGGCGTGAAACGTCGTCGGAACTTAGCGGTGTCACGACGCCCTAGTTGACTATCAATCCAGCCGAAGCAGATCGCCTCGTCAAGTGCCTCGTCGTACGAGACAGTTGTCGGATCGACCGTTCCCTTTTTGGCCAGTACCAGCCAGACACCCTGTGAATCGTCGTGATGGTCGCTCAACCATCTTCGCCATTCGCCGGCGTCCCCGACCAGTAGCTCTGGGAGATCCACGGCGTTCACCGTATCCCCTATGTGCCGTTTGGGGCGCCCCTGAATCGTGGTTACACGGGTGATCCACCAAGCCGATCGGTGACCTTCGCGAATACAGGCACGCCGAACAACGTGGTTCGAGCCACCGCCCGGAGCGCATATCAAGGCGGCTACGCGTGCGCACGAGATCGAGGCCGACTCGGTCGCGCGAACCAGCAGCGACGTCTTGGTGGGACTCCCCATCTGTACGCGCGTTCGGGCGCGACCCATCGTCGGTAACTGGGGAGGCGGCGACGGCGGCGCGCAGGCGGAACGGCTTCCTCACATCTGTAATGCCACGCGACCTGTTGGGCTGTATCTGCGTCCAGACAACTCAGGTCAGGAGCAGGTCCAGCGGATGGTGCCGGAGTCGATCTCCCCCAGCAGACCGTGAGCGCCACTGAAACTGAGTGACCCGGAGCCGTCGGCGTTGACCTTCAACTTGGCACCGGTCATGCCGAACTGGTGCGAGCCGAGATCGACCGCCTCGAGAGCCGCGGTAAAGGGGATCGCACACGTCCCCGGACCGAGGTACTCGCCAGGTTTGAGACCGACCCCCATGTAGAAGTATTGGGCGCCCACCGATTCGGCGACCGCGGGGAGCTCGGGGTAGGCAGCGAACCAGCTACTGCACGACCTCACGGGCGGGGGTGGTTGTTTTACCGAGAAGCTGCCGCTGGCGGGCGCGGCTCCGGTCATGATGACGGTAAAGGTGAGCGTCATAACACCGCCACCAGCGGAGGTTGTTGTGCTGGCAGGAGCGTGAGTGCTGCTCGTGCCTCCGCTGGCGGATCCGCCGCTTCCAGCCGAGCCACAGGCCGTGACCAGCAACGCAACCGCCATGGCAGCGGCTGGTACTGCCCGCGTCGCGAACCTCCTCTTCCGCTCCGCCTGCAAGCGCACAGACATCTAGCGGTGAGCCTCCCTTACGTCGGAATATACACCGGCGATCAGCCCGCGTTGGATACCAATCTCAGCGCCACTGCCACAATGCCCGCCGTCACAGCT
>JBAWDI010000382.1:0-3220 GCA_049590695.1 Bryobacteraceae bacterium | reverse complement strand
GGCTGTGCCCCGCCGCGTGCAGGGCCTTCATTGAGCACCCAGGCGCCGGCGCGAGATGTCTCGATGCGGAGGTTAGCGGCCGGTGGTGCGTCCGCCAGGTCGACCCGCCGAAGCTCCTTGGCCGGGGCGCTCTGACCACTCGCAGCCGGGCTGGTCTGTGCCTTCACCCTGACGGCGACTGCCAGGTCTGCGGGAGCTGGTTCTGCCTTGCTTTGTGTCCCCGCCTTCGCATTTGCCACTCTCGGGTCCGGACCACTCACCATCAGCCCGGGTTCCTGCGAAGTGGAGGAACTCCGCACCACGGGGGGCGTGATGCCGGTATCCGAAGGCGCAGCCTGAACAGACGGTGTATGAGCACTGTTGGCGGCCCGTGTCCCCTCCCGATTCGCAGCGACTTCTGGCGCCGGGAGCGCGCCGTTGGGTGCGCCGGGCGCCGGGCTTTCGAATCCATCCTCAATGTTTACGGAGAACTTGCTCGATACTAGCGGCTGCGCTGGACGCGGCTGGAACGAGATCGCCGCCAATGTGGCCGCGTCCGAATTGTCGGTTTCTTTCTTCCCGGCGGGAAGCTCGTCCGAGGCGGGCGTGCCACGATCGGATGATTTGCCTCCGCTCTGGGCCGGCGCCGTCGATTCCTGGGGATTCCGGACTTGATTCGGGAATGTCGCCTGTTTGAACCAGTTAAACAACGGCACATTGGAAACCGGGGCATTCGGATCGGCCGCCGGGCCGGTCTTCGGTCCCCCACCACTCTCGACGCTCACGTTAGGGCCATCTCCCTGAATCGCGCCGGAGGCCGTGGTTCGGCCCAGGCTCGCCGGGCGGACCTGGCCAGCAGCCAGCACGACCCTGGCGGAGGCTGTCAATCCCGCAGTGGCCGTCGTCTGCCGGGGTAGCGCAACGGCCTCCGTGGAGTTACTCGGATGCGGGGCATTCGGATCGGCCGCCGGGCCGGTCTTCGGTCCCCCACCACTCTCGACGCTCACGTTAGGGCCATCTCCCTGAATCGCGCCGGAGGCCGTGGTTCGGCCCAGGCTCGCCAGGCGGACCTTGCCAGCAGCCAGCACGACCCTGGCGGAGGCTGTCAATCCCGCAGTGGCCGTCGTCTGCCGGGGTATCGCAACGGCCTGCGTGGAGTTACTCGGATGCGCGGAGCGCCCGCTGGTCCCAGCCACCACGCCGGCGCCTGGGATGCTCACCGATTGCATTGCGGGTTTCGCGAAACGGCTTGTCAAGTAAGCGCTTTCGGAATCCGGGCCGTCAGATTGTCTGTCTCCGCTCTGAGCGGGCGCGGCCGATTCTTGGCGATTCCGGACTTGCGCCGGGGATATCGCCTGTTTGAACCGGTCAAATGGCGGCCCATTGGAGCTCGGAGGATTCGGATCGGCCACCGGCCTGGTGTTCTGTCCGCCGCCACTCCTTCCTTTCCCGGCGGTGCCGTCTCCCTGAATCGCGCCGGAGGCTGTGGTGCGGGCCGGGCTCGCCGGGCGGGTTTTGCCGGCAGCCGGCAAGACGCCGGCGGAGGGGGCCAATCCCGCTGTTGCCGTTGAAGTCGTCTGCCCCGGTGTCGCAACGGCCTCTGTGGATGTACTCGGGCACACGGAGCGCCCGCTGGTCCCGGCCATCGTGCCGGCGCTGGTGTTGCTCGCCGTTTGCGTTGCGGGTTCCGCACAACTGCCTGTCAAATGAGCGCCTGAAGTATTCGGGCACGCGGCGCGCCCGCTGGTCCCGGCCATCATGCGGGCGCCCAGACTGCTCGCCGTTTGCGTTGCAGGTTTCGCGAAACGGCCTGTCAGGTGAGCGCTTTCGGAATCCGATCCGTCGGATGATTTGCCCCCACCCGCAACGGATCGAGCCAACTCGTGAAAAAACTGAAACTGTTTCGCAAATCCCGGCTGGCCAATGACAACCGACGAATCGGGCGAAGACGTCGGCGGCAGTTTGGAAACCGGGCCGCTCGGACTGGTAACCGGAGACGTGGATGTCACGGAACCGGCAAATGCAGATCAGGCGCCAAACAACCGGCCGTGTTCTTTCAATGGGATAAAGTGCGGCGGCGAGTGTTGGAGTTTTGACTGTCAACCCTCTTCGTCAAGATATTGACGAAAAGAAGGTCCCTTAATCCTCTATATCGGCGGAATGTGCCGGCATTTCTTGAGTATTTTCGCAAAATGTCTTAGGCCCTATACTTGCAATGCTCCTTGCGGGCTTACCTATGGACCCGCTAACGATTGCGGCCTCGAGTGGATTGCGATCCCGAATGGAATCGCTGTCGCTATTGGCCAATAATCTGGCCAACGCGACCACCAGCGGATATAAGAGCGACAGCGAGTTTTACGGACTCTATACATCGCCGGATGGGGACTCGTCGAGCGAAGGTGCAACGCTGCCGGATATCCAACGCCAGTGGACGGATTTCTCGCAAGGCACGCTGCAACCCACGGGCAACCCATTCGATGTAGCGCTCTCCGGCCCCGGTTTCCTCACTGTCGCTGGCCCTGGCGGCGACCTGTACACGCGCAACGGCAACTTGCATGTTTCCCCCGCCGGCGACCTGGTCACCAGCGCAGGATTCGCGGTCCGGGGCGTCGGTGGCGCCGCCATCCATATCACCTCCGGGGCGTCCGTCGAGATCGCACCCGACGGCGTAGTGCGCCAGGCAGGCCACACCCTCGCTCAATTGGCGGTCGTAAACTTCAAGTCCACCAATTCCTTGATAAAGATGGGGGACACCTGCTTCCAGAACACCGATCCGAAGAATCCTCCGGTGGCGGCCGGCGATGTCCAGGTGCAGCAGGGGAAGCTGGAAAGCTCGAATGTGGCGGTGCCGGAAGCCGCCATGCGTCTGGTCGGTATGATGCGGCAATTTGAAATGTTGCAGAAAGCAGTATCGCTGGGCGTGGAGATGGACACCAAATCGATTCAAGAGGTCGCCCGCGTTGGTTCGTAGGCGTCCCTAGGAGAGAATGGCATGATTGAAAACGTTTCGCACAACGCCGGCGTTTCGCCGGCCACGGATCTGACCCAGAAAACGGCAGGCGCCAAGACTCTTTACCACACCCCTTTCGGCGACGTAATGGTCGACGAGCTTTCGAGCCCCAGCCTCGCGGGCCTATTCCCAGCCGGCCGGTCGGACGCGAAAAGCGCGTCGGCCGCGTCGCAGCCCGCGGTCGCTACGCCGATGGAGCAGGCCGCGGCAGCGGCGGCAACGGTGCAGGCG
>JBAWDI010000381.1:0-14232 GCA_049590695.1 Bryobacteraceae bacterium | reverse complement strand
AGTTTGGCGCGGCCGACGATGGGGTAGGCTACCAGCAGGTCCGCCGGCCCGGCGCCCAGCATGACTTCGGCTTCCGACACCTTGGCGACCGTCAGCCCCACAGCGCCCAATTCCAGTTGGCGCTTTGCCAGGCGGATGGATTTGTGCGTCTTGGTATGCGGGCGGAGTCTCAGCCCGTGCTGCCTGGCATACCCGGCCACGCGATGGAGGTTCCGGTCGAGAATGTCCAGGTCTACAACCAGGGCGGGCGTGTCGATTTCCCGGACCAGCATACTACCCCTGCCGGGTCAGCTCGACTTCAAGCTGGATGGCCACTTCGTCGCCCACCAGGACGCCGCCGGCTTCCAGCGCCACGTTCCAAACCAGCCCGAAATCCCGGCGGTCCAGCTTGGTGATGGCCGTGGCGCCAATCTTGATGTTGCCCCATGGATCTTTCACTTCCGGGGTGGGGCCATCGACGTCGAGCACGACTTCCCTGGTAACGCCATGGATGGTCAGATCGCCAACCACCCTCCATTCGCCGTCTCCCACCGGCGCCACCTTTTTGGACGTGAAGGCGATCTTGGGAAACTTCTCCACATCGAAGAAATCCGCGCTCTTGAGGTGCTGGTCCCGCTGGTTGTCGCGCGTCTGAATGGTGGTGGCGTCGATGACGGCCCCCACTTTGGAATTCGCCGAATCCTCCGCATCGAATACCACCGTGCCGGTCACTCCCGAAAACTCGCCGCGCACATTCGACACCATCAAGTGGCGAACCTTGAACCCCGCGGTCGAGTGGCTGGGATCGATTACATAAGTCACGGTTTGGCCCACAGTTATCCTCTCCTTCTCAAGAACAGTTTAGAACTTTCGCACCGCCAGCAGGCCCTCGTCGATACCGTGGATCTTATCGAACTCCGCGTCCCAGAAGGACTGGGACTTCATGCTCTCCAGATAGGGGCGGGAGTAGCCGAAACCGGTCCAGACCTGTTCCTTGTAGCCGAACAGGCGCTGCTTCTGTTCGGGCGGGCGTAAGTCCAGAATGTCCCGCACGTCGCCGCCGCGGAAAATCTCTTCGAAGCTGGCGCTGAGCATGGCGTCATTGAGCGGACCGCGGCGCTTTTCGAGATTCGCCAGCACCGAGGGGTAGCGGTCCATACCGTCGGTGGCGATAGTCACCACGTTGTCTTCCGGGCCGAGGCCCAGGTATCGCGCCATGCGAATGGCGCCGACGATGTTGCAGATGGTCGAGATGCCAAACATGCCTTCGAGCGAATCCAGGTATCCCCGCGGCCGGCCCAGCAACCGCTCCACCAGGCTGCGGCGGCGTTCCAGAAGTTCCAGGCCCATCACGCAATCGTCATCGTGGATCAGGGCCAGGTAGTCGGTGGTGAGCACGTTGTGGATGAGGGTCACCATCTTGTCGCCGATGCCTTCGATGCGGTGCGTGCCGCGTCCGTTGTTGTAGAGCGTCGAGCACTCCTTGGGCTCGAGCGCACAGACCAGGCATTCCGGATAGCGGGCCTTGATTTCGTCGGCGGCGCCCAAGGTACCGGCCGAACCCGGCGCCGAAACGAAGGCCGCAATCCTGCCGTTTCCGTACTGCGCGGCCGCTTCCAGCGCGCTGCGCCCGGTCACGTAGCGGTGGAACCGGTAGTTGGGAAGCAACTCGAACTGGGCGAGAATCTTGTTCCTGGGGTCCTTCTTATAGTGCTCGGTGCGCTGGAGGACCAGGATGACATCGCTTTCCGATCCGGGCGTCAGGTCCAACTGGCCGCCGTATTGGCGGATGCGCTGGTAGCGCTCGTCGCTCATCTCCTCCGGCATGATGACGATTGCCGGGTAGCCCTTGAGATGCGAGATGTATGCCACGCCGATGCCGAAGTTACCGGTGGAGGGGCCAATGATCGTGTTCTCGCCAGGCTGGATCTCGCCGGCCAGTTCGCCTTCCATGAGGGTGGCGTAGGCCGGGCCGACCTTGTGACTGCCGGAAGGAAAATACCGTCCGATGAGAACCACGATATTGGGCGCGACGCCTGTCAGTTCCCTGGGTAGCACGATGTGGCGGATGCGGTTGTCGGGCCCGCGCCAGGTGATGTTGAATAAGTTGATGGGGTCCAACTCATCGGCGCCGACGGGCGGCAGCAGCTTCGGATGTAACATCTCTTCATAGGTCGGGCCGGGTACGGCAGTTGTCATAGGTCTCCTGTGGGGCAGATTGATAATCTGCGGCCGATTGGCAATCGGCCCTCTTGCTTTTCCTGAGAATTCTTACTTTCCCCACCCACTCTCTCCTCGTGGCCACGTTCCACACTCGCCGCCTGCCGCACTACTACTCCATCGGGCAGCCCGTCTTCGTCACCTGGCGCCTGCATGGCAGCCTCCCGGCGAATCGCAGCTTCCCCCCGGCCACCACCTCCGGACAAGCCTTCGTGGCCATGGACAGCCTTCTCGACAACGCCCGCACGGGCCCGCTGTACCTTCGACGGGCCGACATAGCCACTGTGGTAGTTGAGGCCATTCACTATCGGGAGCGGGAACAACACTACCAACTTCACTCCTATGTCGTGATGCCGAACCACGTTCATCTCCTGGTGACTCCGTTGGCGGATGTCTCCAAGCTGATGCAATCGCTCAAGAGATTGACCGCACGGGAAGGCAATCGAATTCTGGGCCTCACCGGGAAGGCGTTTTGGCAGGACGAGAGCTATGATCGGCTGGTCCGTGATGAGACCGAGTTTCAAAGGATTAAGAACTATATCGAGATGAATCCGGTGAAGTGCGGGTTGACGGTGACGCCCGAGGAGTTCCCCTGGTCTAGCCCCAGGCCGATTGACAATCTGCCCCACATAGCGGCAGAGCCGCAAACAGTGCTGGCGATTCTGCAAGGCCGTGGCGGGCGCGTCCAAGGGCGGCAGGCGGATTGACAATCCGCCGCAGGTTAGAAACCTGCCCCACAATTCGTCGCGGCGCGCGAAGAATGTGATGGATAGTAGTACAAAGGACACTAGAATCGCTCCCACAGGGCTCGGGCGCGGGCGGCGGCCTTCTCGGCCACGCGGCGTTCGTCCACGGTGACGCACTGGCTGTCGCGCAGCACGTAGCGGCCGTTGACGATGAGCGAATCCACGGGGGCGTTGGCAATGCCGAACAGGATGTGGCCAAACAGATTGCCGCTATGGAGCGGCGTGGGTGGGTAGTAGTCCACCAGAATCAGGTCGGCCCGCGCGCCAGTCTCGATGCGGCCAACCTCCATGCCCCAGAGCTTCTTCACGATCGTGCGATTGTTCAGAAACGCCGCGGCGTAAGCTTCGGCGTACGCCACGCGGGGGTCGCCCGCCAACAACTTCTGCACCTGAAACGCGGTCTTGAACTCTTCGAACATGCGTGGGGAATAGCCGTCGGAACCCAGCCCCACCAGCACTCCGCGGCGGAAGAGTTCCAGCAACCTGGCGGCGCCCACGGCGTTATTGCAGTTGGATTGCGGGTTGTGAACCACGTTGACGCGGCGCCGCGCGAGAGTCCCAATGTCGGCCGAGGTGACGTGCACACAGTGAGCGGCCAGGCACTGCTCGTCCAGAACGCCAAGGTCGCGGAGGCGCTTCACCGCTCCGGCGTCGCAGCCATCCTCGGCGACGTGGATGTGGAAGCCCGCGCGCAGCGATTGGTTCACTTCCACGGCGCGGCGAAGGGTCTCATCGGAGAGCGTGAAGGAAGCGTGCAAGCCGAAGGTGGCCGCCACGAGGCCGTCGCCGCGGGGCGCCCTCTGGGCCCGATCAATGAAGCGGATGTTCTCTCGAATGCCCTCCAGGGCCTGTATGGGGCCGTTGCGGTCGGAAGTCTCGTAGCACAGCACTCCGCGCAGGCCAACCTCGCGAAACGCCTGGTCGATGCGGTCCAGGCTTCCCGCGCAGGCGTTGGGGCTGGAATGGTGATCCACCAGCGTGCCCACCCCGCACTTGGCGGCGTCGATGAGGCCCACCAGCGCGCTGTAGTACACGTCCTCTTCGTTCAACGCGCGATCGAGGCGCCACCACAACTTCTTCAGGATCTCGGGAAAATTTCTGGGCGCGCGGCCGGGGAGCGAAATGCCGCGGGCCAGCGTGCTGTAGAGGTGCGTGTGGCAGTTGATCAGCGCGGGCATTAAGAGCTTGCCCTGGGCGTCGATGACGTTCTTTCCGCGCGCGCGCACACTGTTCACAGCGCCGATGCTGCCATCGGGACGAATCTCGACGCTGCCGGAATCCAGTACGCGATTGGCGGTGTCGAAAGTCAGAATGCGAGCGTTGGTGATAATCATGACGCCACGATGTGAGTACCGGTCTCGCCCCGTACGGCGCGGGCCACGTGCCCGGTTGAAGTAATGATACACTCTCCGCCGCCTTGCGCGACGAAGTCGATGGCGGCTTCAATCTTGGGTCCCATCGACCCGGGCGGAAATTCGCCGGCGGCCAGATACTCGCGCGCCTGCTGGAGCGTGATGGCGCCTAACCACTGCTGGCCGGGGCGCCCGAAGCGAATGGCCGCCTGCTCCACGTCGGTCACGATGATCAGCTTGTGCGCGTGAAGACGGCGAGCCAGCAGGCTGGCGGCGAAATCCTTGTCGATGACCCCTTCCACACCCACCAGATGATCGCCTTCCCAGGCAACCGGGATTCCTCCACCGCCGCAGGCGATGGTGACTACGCCGGTCTCCACCAGCTTGGCTATGGCTTGCTCCTCGAGGATGCGGATGGGCCGCGGTGAGGCCACCACGCGGCGGAACCGGCCCGGCTCGATTTCCCGCATGATCCAGTGCGGCTTCTCCCGTTGAACGTGGCGGACTTCGTCCTGGGTATAAAACGACCCGATGGGCTTGGTCGGATGCGTCATTTCGGGGTCGTTCCCGGCGACGAGCACCTGCGTGATGACGGTGGCGGCGCCGCGGTCAATGGCTTCCCGGCGAAACAACTCGCAGGCAATCCGCTGGATCATGTAGCCCATGCCGCCTTGCGAATCGGAGACGCAGGTGTCCAGCGGAAGGCGGGGCACCCTGCGCTCTCCCTCTTCCACGCGGATCAGGATGTTGCCGATCTGCGGGCCGTTGCCGTGCACAATCGCCAGGTTCGAATCGCCGCGGAGCAGCGGCAGAAGATGCTGGAGCGTCTCGCCGGTGTGCGCGAACTGCTGGGGAATTGTGCCGGGTTCGCCAGGCCGGGTGATGGCGTTGCCGCCCAACGCGATTACCAGAGTCTCGGCCATAGCGTTACCGCTCGTATTCGATTTCCCGATCGGCCATGGTGAGGGCCATGATCGCTTTGGCCGTATGCAGGCGGTTCTCCGCCTCTTGGTACACGACCGAATTCGGCCCGTCGATCACCTCGTCAGTCACTTCGTTCCCTCGGTCGGCGGGCAGCGGGTGCATGTAGAGGACGTCCGGCCGGGCCAGCTTCATCCGCTCCGCGTTGCAAATCCAGCGGGTGTACTGTTTGGCGATGCGCAGCGATTCCTCGGGCTCGGCGCCCATGGTGTCGAGGCAGCCCCAGCTCTTGGGGACGACCACGTCGGCGTCGCGGAAAGCCTCGTCCATGCTGTCCACCATGGTAAACTTGCCGCCGCCGCGCCGGGCATTCTCGCGGGCCGCGGCGACCGTCTCGGGCATCAGCGCATATTCCGGGGGATGGGCCAGCACCACGTCCATGCCGAACCGCGGCATGAGCATAATCAGCCCCTGGGGAACCGAAAGCGGCTTGGCGTAGCTGGGGGCGTAGGCCCAGCTCACGGCGATCTTGAGGCCGCGGAGGTCCTGGCCGCGCCGCTCGCGGATGGTCATCAGGTCGGCCAGCGTTTGGCAGGGATGGTCCACGTCGCACTGCATGTTGATCACCGGCACGCTGGCCCATCTAGCCACTTCCCGCATGTAGACGTTGCCTTCGCCGGGGATGAGGTCGTGGCGGATGGCGATGGCGTGCCCGTAGCTGGAGAGTATGATGCCGGTGTCCTTGGGGCTCTCGCCGTGCGACACCTGCATGACGTCGGCGGTGAGAAAGTGGGCGTGGCCGCCGAGCTGCGTCATTCCGGCCTCGAACGAGTTGCGCGTGCGCGTGGATTTGTCGAAGAACATCAGGAAGATGGTCTTGTCGGGCAGGTAGCGGTGGGGAATATGTCCCTTGAATTTCCGCTTGAGGTCCGAGGAAACGTCCAGCATGACGTCGAGCTCGGCGCCGGTCCATTCCTGGGTGGTGATCCAGTCTCTGCCTTTAAAGAGCGCTTTCACGGACGACCTCCTCCATGCCCGCGACGTTGGCGAAGTGAACGCGCCGCGGGTCGCCGACCGATTCGAGCAGTAGTTTGAGTTTGAGATAAGAGAGCATGTCGAGCGTGCGGGAAGGCGCCGCGCCCGGCTTCGGTTTCCAGCTCAGAGCCTGGTTGTCGCTCAGACGGATTTCGATGGCGGCAGCGGCGGTCTCGAAGCGGGCGCGGTCCGCGGGCGGGTCGAGCATGAGAATGTACGCCTCTCGCGCAATCGTGCCGTAAATTGTGACTGGCGACGTGAAGTCGATATAAAAGCCGTTCGCCCCGGCGTACTTTTGGTAGGTCTCGAGGCTGCCGAAGAACCGCGGCTTTTCCACGTAGGGACCGCCGTCTTCGGGACAGAAGACATCGCAGTTGCCGCAATCGTTGCACGCGTCGGCATAGTTGGCGAACTGGCGCGCCTTGGCCAACTGGAATACGCCGCCCGGGACGCGCCTGACGCCTTCCGGCAGCAGCTCGAAATTGTCGTACGGAATGGCCGCCGCCGGCGCTTCGTACACGAAGTTAGCGTCGTTCGGACAAACCGGAACGCACTTATCGCAGTTGATGCAGTCGTAGAGCCAGAGCTTCGAGCCGATTTTGCGCGGCACACCCTTGTTGCGCTCCCAGCGGTAACGCGGGTTGGCCGTGGTCTCGGCCACCAGCGCCGCCTCCTGCCCCGCGTAGTGCTTCACGTAGTCGGAGATGGTGCTCGCGCCCACCTCGCGCATCTTCGCGCCCAGGTTCTCCAGGTAACGGATTAAGCGCCCGTAGCCGCCCGGCCGCAGCAGGTCCGTGCAGGTGGTCACCGGGACCATATTCAGAGCCACCGCGGTCGAGATGTTGTGCGCATCCAGGCCCGCCGAGAAAGAAATCGGGATGCTGGTCTTCATGTGCTCCCGGAACTTCTTCACCAGGTTCATGGTGATCACGTGCAGCGGCGGGCCGGACATGTACATTTGCTCGTCGGTAAAAAACGACTTGTGATTCTTCACCACCAGCGTGTTGCTGAACTTCACGGCCAGGTGCTTGCCATGGGCTTGCGCCACCCGCTGCAGCCGGGGGACAAGGTCCAGCGCTTCGTCGAATTGCAGATCCTTCGCAAATGCCTCGGCGCTGATCTGGATCTCGCGATAGCCCATCACATCGTGAAGCAGGTGTTCGACTTCGGCCTGGCCCAGCAGCGTGGGATTCATCTTGATGCAGACGTTGCAGCCCAATTCCGTCAACAGGAAAGTTACTATGCCCTCGATTTCGGCCGCGGGACAGCCGTGAAACGTCGAGAGGCTAATCGTGTCGCTGATGCGCGTGGGGAACGGGAGATCGCGGTAGCCGGTGAGCCCGGCGCGCAATTCGTCGATGACCGCGCCGGCGTCCTTCATCGATTCGATCCACGAGCGCACGCGCGGCGAGCGGATGCCCTCCAGGTTGTAGCCGACACTCATGTCGAAGACGGTTTCGCCAGGCGAAAAATCCTCACCGAGCAGCTTGGACGCCTTCAAGATCTCGATCAGCATCACCGCGCCCACGTACTCGCGCAGCGATTGCTCGAGCTTGAGTTCCTGCGACCATTCCACGTTGTAGCCCACGTTGGCGATGTCTATGCACGGGCGCGGAATCTTCAGCTCATCCAGAATCTGAACGGTTTTCAATTCGATGATGCGCGAGCCGCCCAGCCAGGAGAGCACGATGTTCTGTACCAGTTGGCCATGCGGTCCGGCGGCCGGCCCCAGCGGAGTCGAGGCGCGATGGCCGTGAAAATCCACGGAGAAATCGATGCCCGGGATGCCGCGGAAGAACTTGCTCTTGGGAAGGTCGAAGATCTTGCCTTCGCGCTGGTATTCGAGGAAGGCGCGCCGCAAAAGCAGGGGCAGCGGAAGCGGAACCAGCTCAGCCATGCCGCCCCGAGAAGATCAGTGGAAACGCCGCATAGAACTGGGCCGCTTCCACGAGGTGGCGGATGGGCACGCGCTCGACCACACTGTGCGCCACATCCTCTTCGCCGGGACCGAAGCCGATGGTCGGCACGCCCATCAGCCCCATGGATCCCACGCCATTGGTGCTGAACGTCCACTTGTCGACCACCGGCGCTCGATTCCATAGCGTTTCGTAGGTGGCGATGGCCGCCCGCGCCAGCGGATGCGCTTCGTCGAGCACCCAGGTGGGATAGTATTTCTCCATCGGGTAGCGCAGGCCGGTGTAGCTGGGCGTATCGTAGTTGAGAATCTCCACCTCGGCGCCTTCGGCGCCGGCGAGCGCCTTCACTTCGGCCACCGCGCTTTCCTTGGTCTCGCCGGCGGTCAGGCGGCGGTCCAAATGGATGGAGCAAGCGCCGGGCACCGCGCACAGCGAAGGCGAAATCGAGCGGATCTCGGTGACCGCAATGGTGCCCTTGCCCAGAAACGGATCGTCGCGCAGGCGCGTGTTGAGCTTCTCCACCTCTTCCACCAGGCGGCTCATCTTGTAGATGGGGTTATCGCCGCGCTCCGGAGCGCTGGCGTGGCAAGAACGGCCGCGCAGATGCACTTCGATCTCCATGCGCCCGCGCTGACCGCGATAAATGCGCAGACCGGTGGGCTCGGTGATGAGCACGCAATCCGGGCGGATGCCGTCTTCCTTGAGGATGTACACCCACGACAGGCCGTCGCAGTCCTCTTCCTGCACCGAGCCGACCACCCAAAGCGTGTAGTCGCCCGCGAGGCCGAGGTCCTTGATGATCTTCGCCGCGTAGACCATGCAGGCCATGCCGGCGCGCTGGTCGCCGGCGCCGCGGCCATACACGTAGCCGTCCTCGACCTTGCCCCTGTAAGGGTCCCAGGCCCATTCCTTGGGGTCGCCGATGCCCACGGTGTCGATATGGGCATCCATCATGATGACGGTTTTCCCGGAGCCGATGCGGCCCAGGATATTGCCCATTCCGTCGATGCGGATCTCATCGAAGCCGGCCTTCTCCATCTCCTGGCGGATCCGTTGAATGACGGGGCCCTCGTGCGAGCTTTCGCCGGGGATGGCGACCAGGGCGCGGAGAAAGCGAACGATGTCCGCCTCGTAAGAGTGGGCAGCGGCGGCAATTTCAGAGGCTTCCATGAGACATCCTTTCTAACCAGCAATGGGCAAGCTAAAGCATGCCCCACCAGTTTCTAGATCAGGCTGTTTTGGTGGGGCATGCTTTAGCTTGCCCTGGTACTCACACACATTGCTCATCGGCAACCGGTTCTTTCTCGCGCAGGGCGCGCAGCACGTCTTCGGGGCGGATCGGCAGTTTGCGGAAACGCACTCCAATGGCGTGGAAGATGGCGTTGGCGATGGCCGGAGCCGGCCCGTTGATGGGCACTTCGGCAATCGACTTGGCGCCGTAGGGACCCAACGGCTCATCGGTCTCCACCAGGATGGTGGTGAGCTTCGGCATGTCCTTCGCGCCGAAAATCTTGTAGTCGAGGAAATTCGGATTCAACGGGCGGCCGGCGTCATCAAGCAGCAGCTCTTCGGTGAGCGCGTACCCCAGGCCCTGGGCCACCGCGCCTTCCACTTGTCCTTCGGCCTGCGCGGGGTTGATGGCCACACCGGGGTCCACCGCGGTGGCCATGTGCAACACGCGGACCTTGCCGGTCTGGGTATCCACTTCCACCTCGGCGAAGGTAGCGCAGAAGGGCGGCGGGCTGTCGGTGTTGAAGTGCGACGCGCCATCCATGATCTGGGTCTTCTCCTTGTACATGGCGTGGAGGGCGATCTGGGTCATGGTCGCGGATTTCTTGCTCTCGCCCACCGAGGACACGCGGTTGTCGCCACAGGTCAGGTTCTCGACCGGCGTGTCGAGCATTTTCGCGGCCATGCGCAGCACCTGCTCGCGCACTTTCTCCGCGGCCTTCTTCACCGCGCCGCCGGAAATAATGGTGGTGCTGGATGCGTAAGCCCCCACGTCGAAGGGCGTCGTGTCGGTATCGCCGGAGGTGATGACGATCTTGTCGAGGCTCACGCCGAGGGTTTCGGCGGCGATCTGGGCGAGCACGGTGTCGGCGCCGCCGCCCACGTCGGCCGCGCCCACTTGGAGAAAGAACGAGCCGTCCTCATTCATCTTCAGGAAGGCCGAGGCCCAGTCGATGCCCGCGATCCCGCTGCCTTGCATGGTGCAGGCCATGCCGACGCCGCGCTTCAAGTGGCCGGCGGCGGGCAACGCCTTGCGCTTGCTCGTCCAGCCAATGGCGGCGGCGCCGCGATCGAGGCATTCCGGCAGGCTGCAACTGCGGATGACGCGCGGCAGCCCCGCCTTCCCTTCCCCAAGTTGCGCGGAGAGCCGGTCGATGTCGCCCAGCCGTATGACGTTCCGGCGGTGAAACTCGACGGGGTCCACGCCCAACTCATGCGCGATTTCGTCCACCAGGGTTTCCTGCGCGAAGAATCCCTGCGGGCAGCCATAGCCGCGGAACGCGCCGGCCACCGGGGTATTGGTGTAGACCACGTGGCACTCGAATCGCATGTGCTCGGCGCGGTACAGCGGCAAAACCTTGCTGCCCGTATTCCCCTGAACCGTGGTGGCGTGGCTGCCATAAGCGCCCGTGGTGGCCAATACCGTCAACTGGCTGGCAAGAATGGTGCCGTCGCGCTTGACCCCCATTTTCATGCGGAGGATCTGCGGATGGCGCGTGCGCGCCATGTAGAACTCTTCCTCGCGCGTGTATTCGATCTTGACCGGCCGGCGCGCGGCCAGAGCCAGCGCCCCGCAGATATCCTCGAGCAGCATTTCCTGCTTGCCGCCGAATCCTCCGCCCATGCGCGGCTTGATGACGTGAATGCGGCTCACCGGAATCCGCAAAATCATGGCGACCTGGCGCCGCGAGTGAAACGGCACCTGCGTGCTGGTGCGAATCACCAGGCGGCCGTCGCCGTCCAGCCAACTGATGGCGATGTGCGGCTCCAGCATGCAATGCTGCTGCCGCTGGGTGCGGTATTCCCGCTCGAAAATGCGGTCGGACTCGCGGAAACCCTGGTCCACGTTGCCGATCTCTCGCAGGATGTAACCGGCGATGTTGCGCGAGGCGTCGTGTATTCCTGTGGAATCCGGCTCATCGTGGATGATGGCGACGCCCGGCGCCATGGCCTGTTCTATCGCCAGCACGGCGGGGAGCACGTCGTACTCCACTTCGATGAGCCGCAGCGCCTTTTCGGCGATGGCGCGGCTCTCCGCCGCCACCGCCGCCACGCGGTCGCCCACAAAGCGCACCTTGTTGTCGAGCAGGTAGGTGTCGTAGGGCGAAGGCTCGGGCCACGCCTGCCCGGCGGTGGTGTGGGGCACGCGCGGAACGTTCTTGTAGGTCAGGACCGCGTGCACACCGGGCAACGCCCTGGCTTTGGCGGTGTCGATGCGTTTGATGCGGGCGTGCGCGTACGGGCTGGGCAAGATCTTGCCGCACAGCAAACCGGGGAGCTGAATATCGTCGGTAAAGGCAGGGCCGCCCGTGACCAGTTTGACGCCCTCCACTTTCCGGACGTTCTGGCCGACTATGGTGCGCGCGGAATTCATCGCGCCGACCCCCTGGCCGCCGCCAGCACCGCCTCCACCGGCTTGCGGAAGCCGGTGCACCGGCAAAAGGTCCCCGCCAGCGCCTCGCGCACTTCTTCCTCGCTGGGATGGGGTTTGCGATCCAGCAGCGCCTTGGCGTTCAGAATCATCGCGGGAGTGCAGAATCCACACTGCACCGCGCCATGATCCAGAAAGGCCTCCTGGAGCGGATCGAGTTTATCGCCATGGGCCAGGCCCTCGATGGTCAGCACGTCCGCCCCTTCCGCCTGCGCGGCGAACTTGAGGCACGAATTGATGGGCTGGCCGTTGAGCAGCACCGTGCAGGCGCCGCATTCGCCCGCCTCGCAGCCACGCTTCACGCCGAAGTAGCCCTCGCGGCGCAACACATCCAGGAGAAGATCGCCGGGGGCTATAGTCCACTGCTTCGGTTCCCCGTTCACGTGGAGACGGACTTCCATGGTTTTCATAGCGAGCACCCCGTTCCGGCGGCGCACTCTTGGAGCGCCCGCCCGACCAGCACACGGCACATCTCGCGGCGGTATTCCGCCGAAGCGCGCACGTCGGTGATGGGCCGCACCTCGCGCGCCACTTCGTCGCACACTTGGGCCAGAGCGCTTCGATCCACCTTGCGCCCCACGAGGAGTTTCTCCGCGTTGACGGCGCGGATGGGCGTTGGCGCCACCGCGCCCAGCGCGATGCGCACCCATTTCGCGCGGCCCTTGGAATCCAACTGAAGGCCGGCCGCCGCATTCACCAGAGAGATATCGTCTTCGGTGCGTCCCAGTTTTTGGAAAGACCAGCGCGCGCCGCGCGGCGGCACTGGGATAGCCACTTCGACGATCAGCGTCTTGGTCTTTCGCGAACCGGAGTAGAAAGCGGCCAGGGGAATCTTGCGCCGGCCGCGCGCGTCCGCCAGCACCACCTTGGAGTCCAGCGCCAGCAGCGGCGTAGCGGTATCCGCCGCCGGCGAGCCGTTTGCCAAGTTGCCTCCCAGCGTGGCCATATTGCGGATCTGCACCGAACCGCAGGTAGCCGCGGCCCGCGCCAGGATGCCGCCGGCCAGTGCCCGGATAGCGGGCGAGTGTTCCAGCGTCGCCATGGTGGTGGTGGCACCGATGACGCAGGTTTGGCCTCTGCGGCGGATATAGCTCAAGCCGGCGCGCGTGATGTCGATCAAGATGCGAGTGGACCGGTCCGCCTCCACCACCAGGTCCGTGCCCCCCGCCACAAACCGCGCCCGGTTCTTTCCGTTTTGAAGCAGACGAAGGGCTTCGCGAACGGTGCCCGGCCGGTAGAAAGCTTCGACTGTATCGAACATCCTTCCCTCCACAGACAATGCTCCCACAGAAGCTGAACAAAATATAGCAAGGTTACAGACAGGTTACAAGGCGTTCGTGGGGCAGGATGGCATCCTGCCCCACACGCTGTGGCGCGCTAGAATGAGAAGCTCTCATATGCTCTTTCTTTCCGATTCGATCATCGAATCCCGGGATCGCCTGCTGCGCGATGTCGACCGTGGCAAAACCACTTCGGAGCAGGCCTATCGGCGACTGCTTGACCTGGAGCCCGATGACCACATCGCGTTGCTGGGAATGAGCCGATTGCGAAGGGAGGCGGGCGACCTGGCCGGCGCCGAGGACTACTTGTGGCGCGCCGCCCAAGCCCAGCCCTGCACGTGGCCTCCGTACCTGGAGCTGTCCGAACTGCTCTCCGGGCAAGAGGCCCTTTCCCAAGGGCTGGCCGAACTGGCTCTAAGCAAGGTGTTGCTCGACGAGGAAGCTCTCAAGACCCTGCCGGGCCCAATTCCATTCGGCTTGGACGACATCGAGGGATATGCGGACCTGAGCAAAGAAGAGCAGGTCGAACTGGTGATCGAAGCATTGCGCCGGCGGCGGGACCTGGAACCCGTACCCGTGACCGCCCGCCTGCGGCCGTACCGGCTCATCCATCAATTGCAGGACGCCGAAGACCTGGATGCGCAACTCGTCGACGCGCTGGTCCAGGAAGGGGAGTCCATCGTCCCCCTCCTGGTTGGAGTGCTGCGTGGTTGGGCGCAGGGGTTCCTGCCCGAGGACGAGGAAGACATCGTAGAGAACACGCTCGCCCTACTGGGTGAGATCGGTCACGCCGGCGCGATCCCGCATCTGCTGGAGTACGCCGTCCTGGACAATGTGGATTTGTCCGGCGCCGCGGGTTGGGCGCTTGATCGCATCATCGAGCGCGGTCCTGAACAGGCGGCGCGCGCGATCGGCGAAATCGCTTCCGGTCTGGGCGCAAGCGAGCGACTGGCGGTGATGGAGAGATTGCTTCTCCATCCCGGGCTGGACGCCTCGGGAGAATTGCTGGCGCGGATGAGCGAGAATCTGGACCGCATTCCGACTCCGGATTTCGGCGCCTTTCTCCCCACGCTGGTGGGCGCCATGATCGCGGTGCGCGGCCGTGCGGGCGTCGAGCCTGCC
>JBAWDI010000380.1:0-1621 GCA_049590695.1 Bryobacteraceae bacterium | reverse complement strand
GGTTTCGCCTCCAGCGCGGCGCGCGACTGCACCGCCTGGCTGCGCAGCCAGTAGGTCCGGTTGTTGGGTTCCATGGCGGCAGCCTGGGAATACAGCAGGTACGCCTGGGCCATGTGGCCGCCCTTCTCGGCTTCGCGGCCCTGCTCATAGAGGTCCCAGGAGGAGACGTCCTGCGCCAACAAGCGCCCGGCCACAATCAGGCACAGAAGGAAGACACTTCGCCGCACATTAGGGTGACGGGGCGGCGGACCTGTGCGTGCAATTGAATTGTTTGTGAGAATCGGAGTTGGCCACGGAAAACGATGGCCTGCCCCACGGGCCAGTAGAATCGAACTATGCGAACTATGCAACTGATCGAGCGCATCTTGACGAAGAATCCGATGGAGTTGGTGGGGCCACTCGCCATATTCGCGGCTATTTTCCTCATCGGTTGGGTGGTCCGCCGGTTCATCCTGAAAGCCCTGCGCGCCTGGACTACGCGCACCGAGAGCCGCGCCGGCCTGGTCATCGCCGAGGCCCTCAGCGGTCCGATTCTCATCTGGGCCGCGATTCTCGCGTTGCACGTGGCGCTCCAGGCCTCCAAGCTCCCCCGGGGGTTCACGGACGTGGGCGCGGAGACGTTGTTCGCGCTCTGGATCGCGTCTCTCACGCTGATGTCGATGCGGATCGCCCGCGACCTGATTCGCTTCTATGGCAGCCAGGTGACGGGCGCCCTGCCGGTGGCCACACTGACGCAGAACCTCGCGCAGATTGCGGTGGTGATCATGGGGGTGCTGATCCTGCTCGGCCACTTCAAATTTTCGATCACGCCGATGCTGACGGCTTTAGGCGTGGGCGGCCTGGCAGTGGCACTGGCGATGCAAGACACGCTTTCCAATCTGTTTGGCGGCTTCTATGTGGCCGTGGCGGGACAGGTCAGGCTGGGGGACTACATCAAGCTGAACACCGGCGAAGAGGGATACGTCACCGACATCGGCTGGCGCAGCACCACCATCCGGAGCCTGGGGAACAGTCTGATTATCGTGCCCAACGCCAAGCTGGCGCAGGCCATTGTGACCAACTACGACCTGCCGGAGAAGCGCATGTCGGCCACGGTGGAAGTGCGCGTGAGCTACGATTGCGATCCCGACCAGGTCGAGCGGGTGCTGCTCGATATCGCGGCGCAGGGCACGCGGGAGATCCCGGGCCTGCTGGCCGATCCGGCGCCCACGGTGACGTTCGACCCCGGGTTCGGCGAATCGGGGCTGGGCCTGACGCTCAACTACCAGGTAGCGGAGTTCGCCAGCCAGTTCACGGTGCGCCACGAGCTGCGAAAGCGGATCTTCCGCCGTTTCAAAGAGGAAGGCATCCGGATTCCGTATCCCGCCCGGGCCGTCTACCTGCACGCGCCGGAGGCGGGCGAGGCCGCGGAGCCGAAGTCCGGGCCGGCGCATACATAAAGGCCCGACAGCGCCCCGAGCCTGTTGCGGATGCACCGAATGCCTTATATAATTACGGTTGTCATATATTGTCATAATGATTGTCTTTGACGCATCGACGCTGATCCTGCTCGCAAAGGCGGAGCTGTTGGAAAAGTTCCTCGAGGGATCGGAAATGGAAGCCGTTGTGCCCAGGGAAGTGG
>JBAWDI010000379.1:0-1514 GCA_049590695.1 Bryobacteraceae bacterium | reverse complement strand
GCGGCGCGTGTCAAGCACTTTGAGACACCCGGCATAAGGATTTACTGACTTCCTTCCTCTGTCTTTGGGCCGGGTGGCACCGGCCTATTGATCCAAACCTCCGATGGTAATTGTAGTGGTTTTGGCGGCCGCCGAACGAAGCGGTCCGGGTGCTGTTGGTAAGCGGCGTCGAGCACCACCTGGCGGTGGGCCAGGACAGTCTGGGTCTCCCCAAAGTGAACCATGGCCGGGGTCAGCAAGCCGATGCCGGAGTGGCGATGCTCTTGGTTGTACCACGGGAAGAACTGCTGGCAAAAGGCGCGGCTGTCTTGGATGCAGCCGAAGCGATCCGGGAACTCCGGGCGGTACTTCATGGTGCGGAACTGGCTTTCCGAATACGGGTTGTCGTCGGAAACATAAGGCCGGCTGTGGGTCTTGGTGACGCCCAGGTCGGCCATCAAAAAGGCGACCGGCTTGGAAGTCATGACCTTGCCGCGGTCGGCATGGATGGTGAGCTGGCCGGCGGGAACCTGGTGCTTGCCAATGGTCTCCTCAATGAACTGCTTGGCCAGTTCCGCGCTTTCCCGGGGCGCGACCATCCAGCCGGCGACGTAGCGGCTGAAGACGTCGAGGATCACATAGAGATAGAAGTAGGTCCACTTGGCCGCACCCCGCAACTTGGTGATGTCCCAACTCCACAGTTGGTTGGGGGCGGTGGCCAGCAGCTCGGGTTTTTGGTAAGCCGGATGAACGAGCTGGTCGCGGCGCTCGCGAGACTCGCTTTCGTCTTCGAGGATGCGGTACATGGTGCGGGTCGAGCAGAGGTACTGGCCTTCGTCCAGCAAGGTGGCTTGGACGGCGGCGGGGGAGCGGTCCTGAAATCGCTCTTCGTGCAAGACGCTCAACACGCTGGCGCGTTCGACCGCACTGAGGGTGCGAGCGGGGGCTGGCCGCGCCACTGGCAAAGCCGGCTCGGGAGCCAGCGATTCCGACGGGCCCAAGACGGGACGCTGCCGATAGAAGGAAGCGCGGGCTACCCCCAGGAAATCGCAGGCGGCCACAACGCCTACCGTGGGGGCCAGATGGGTGACGGCATCCATCAGGGTTTCTCCTCGGGGTCCGCCTTCGGCAGGGGCCACCCCAACAGAGCACCCACTTTTTTTTGAACATCGATGACGATCTCGGCTTTCCGCAGTTCCTCGGTCAGACGCTGGTTCTCCCGGCGGAGTTTCTGCATCTCCTCTTCCTGTGGATTGCGTTTGGATTTGGGGCCGCGCTTGTGCGGGGTCAAGCCCTTGAGAATGCCGGTCTGCCGCTCACGACGCCAGGTGACCAGGTGCGAGGAGTAAAGGCCCTCGCGGCGCTGCAAGGCGCCGATGGCGCCGGGCTGTGCGGCAGCGGCGTCCGCCTCAGCCAGGATGCGCAGCTTGTATTCGGCGGTGAACGTTCGGCGCTTGGCGCCGGCGACAACCTCCGGGTCCGGTCGCGGCAGGGCGGGCGGCTGGGGCGCGACGGTTTGGCCCGCCGCTACACTC